>QGUP01000188.1 GCA_003242505.1 Bacillota bacterium | reverse complement strand
GAGTGAGACAAGCGATGGGTACGGGCCCGCTGGACGGCGTGAAGGTGCTGGACCTCTCCCGGGTGCTGGCCGGCCCCTATTGCGCGATGCTCCTGGCCGACGCCGGCGCCGAGGTGATCAAGGTGGAGCCCCCCACCGGGGACGAGACCCGGGCCTGGGGGCCGCCCTACCTCCCCGGCTGCGAGCCCCGGCCGGACTACCCCGGGGACAGCGCCTACTACGCCGCCTTCAACCGGAACAAGCGGGGGATCGCGGTGGACCTCCGCACCGCCGCCGGCCAGGAGGTGGTCCGCCGGCTGGCCACCTGGGCGGACATCCTCATCGAGAACTTCAAGCCCGGGACCATGGAGCGGTGGGGGCTGGGGTACGAGGAGGTCCTGGCTCCCCTGAACCCGCGGCTGGTCTACGTCAGCATCAGCGGCTTCGGCCGCAGCGGCCCCTACCGGGACCTGCCGGGGTACGACTTTGTCGCCCAGGCGATGGGGGGGCTGATGTCCATCACCGGCGAGCCGGAGGGGGAGCCGATGAAGGTGGGGGTGGCGGTGGCGGACCTCACCACCGGGATGCTCGCGGCCTTTGCCGCCACCGCCGCGCTCTACCACGCCCGGGCCACCGGCCGGGGGCAGCGGGTGGACCTCTCCCTCTTCGAGACCCAGGTCTCCTGGCTGGGGAACGTGGCGGCCAACTACCTGGTGAGCAGCCGGCCCCCGGGCCGGCACGGAAACGCCCACCCGAACATCGTGCCGTATCAGCTCTTCCATGCCTCCGACCGGCCCCTGGTGGTAGCGGTGGGGAACGACGGCCAGTTCCGCCGGTTCGCCGCGGCCCTGGGTCACCCGGAGTGGGCCGAGGACCCCCGGTTCGCCACCAACCCGGCCCGGGTCCGGCACCGGCAGGAGCTGGTGGCGCTCATCGCGGCGGAGCTCCGGCGCCGGCCGGCGGCGGAGTGGGTGGCGGCCTTCCAGGCCGCGGGGATCCCCTGCGGGCCGGTGCAGACGGTGCCGGAGGTCTTCGCCGACCCCCAGGTGGCCGCCCGGGAGATGGTGGTGGAGGTGGACCACCCCCAGGCGGGGGCCCTGCGGCTGGTGGGGATCCCCTTCAAGTTCGGGGCGACCCCCGGGAAGGTCCGCCGGCCGCCGCCCCGGTTCGGTGAGCACACGGAGGAGGTGCTCCGGGAGCTGGGTTACTCCCCGGAGGCCATCGCCGCCCTGGCCCGGGAAGGGGTGGTCCGGGGGCTGTAGGTCCCCTGGGGCCTCAGGGGCTGTAGGGCCGTACCCCGCACCCCCCGGGGCGGCCGCCCCGTATGCTGGTACCAGCCCGGATGGTCGCCGGCGCCCTGGCGCCCGGGCGGCACCGGAGCGACGCTCGGGCCGCGCCGGGGCGGCGCGCCGGGTGGCGACGGCAGGGCGCGGCTCCATCTGGAGCGCGGCCACCGCCGGGGAGGGTTGCCCATGCGGCTCTTTGGCCGGGGCGGTTCCCAGTTCCGGGGGCTGAGCGGCGAGATCCGCCGGGCCTGGGAGGATCCCGCCTTCCACCGGCAGCACCCGATTCTGTGCTCTCTGCTCCACGGGTTCTTTCCGGACCTCTGCCCGTGCACGAAGGTGATCCCCGGGTACGGGACCCCTGTCCTCTTTGGCCAGGTCGAGGGGGCCCGGAGCGGGCCCCCGGGCGGCCCCGGACGCCCGGCGGCGGGCGGTCCGTCGGCAAGCGGGCCGGGGGGGCAGGGCAGTTCGGGCTGGACCGGGGCACAGGGCTCCGGTTGGCCCGGAGGGCAGGGTCCCGGCTGGTCCGGGGGACCGGGGCCGGGCTGGCCAGCCGGGCAGGGTCCGGGCTGGCCCGGGGGGGCGGGTCCGTGGTAGGGCCGAAGGCAGGCCCCCGCCGGCGGCGGCGCCGGCGGGGGCCGTGCCCATCGCCGCTGTGCCGCTCGTTGCTGTACCCACCGCTCTTGCCGCTCTTGCCGGAGGTCGCCGGTCTGCCGCAATTGCCTGACTTCCAGGGGGTGTATTGACAGTCCGGGAGAGAGTTGATAGGATAACCGTCGTTAACTGAATAGGGGACGCACACTCTTATCAAGAGTTCGGCTGAGGGACTGGCCCGATGACGCCGCGGCAACCGGCGCCCACCCGGGCGCAGCGGTGCCAATTCCTGCGGAACCGCCAGCACAAGGTTCCGGCAGATGAGAGGCTGGTGCGTTGGCTTTTTCGCACTGTGCCTTGTCATCTGCGGGGCACAGGTTTTTTTGTCCCTGCAGCGGACGGAGGCGGGTTGGGGACCAAGTTTCGCACGGGCAGGTGAGGCCGGTGATCCGCGTCGAGAATCTGACCAAGGTCTACACCACCCCTGACGGCCGGCAGATCCGGGCCCTGGATGGGGTCAGCCTGCACGTGCGCCGGGGCGAGATCTTCGGGGTGATCGGCCCCAGCGGAGCGGGCAAGTCCAGCCTGATCCGCTGCATTAACCTCCTGGAGCGGCCCACCTCCGGGTCGATCCAGGTGGACGGCAAGGAGATGACCCGGCTCTCGGGTCCGGAACTCCGGCGGGAGCGGCGGCAGATCGGAATGATCTTTCAGCACTTCAACCTCTTCTGGAGCCGGACGGTGGCTGAGAACGTCGCCTTCCCCCTGGAGATCGCCGGCTGGCCCCGGGAGAAGATCCGTCGCCGGGTGGCCGAGCTCCTGGAGCTGGTGGGGCTGACGGACAAGGCCAGGGCCTACCCTGCCCAGCTCTCCGGCGGCCAGAAGCAGCGAGTGGGGATTGCCCGGGCCCTGGCCGCGGAGCCCAAGGTGCTCCTCTCCGACGAGGCCACCTCCGCCCTGGACCCGGAAACCACCGATCAGATCCTCGCCCTTCTCCGGCGGATCAACCGGGAACTGGGGCTGACCATCCTCCTGATCACCCACCAGATGGAGGTGGTCAAGGCCATCTGCGACAGCGTGGCGGTCATGAGCCAGGGGCGGGTCCTGGAGGCCGGTCCGGTGCTGGAGTTGGCTTCCCGGCCGGGGTCCCACCTGGGGCGGATGCTCCTGCCTTCCTGGAATGGGCTCACCCCCTCCCCCGGCTCGAGCCTGGTGGCCCTCACCTTCGCCGGCCAGGTGGCCCTGGAGCCGGTGGTCACCCGGGTAGCCCGGGATCACGGGATGGACATCAACATCCTCGCCGGTGAACTGGATGCCTTTGGCAGCGTCCCTGTGGGCCGGTTGCTGGTGGAACTCCCCCGGGTGGGGGAGGAGCTGCAGGCGGTGCTGGCAGACCTTTCGGCCCGGGGCGTGCGGTGGGAGGTGGTCGCCCGTGGCTGAGCAGACCATCCTCGGCCTGGACCCGAGCCGGATTCCGGATATCCTGACCGCCACCTGGGAGACCCTCCTGATGGTCGGCTGGGCGGTGCTGGGGATCCTGGCCTTCGGCATCCCCCTGGGGGTGCTCCTGGTGGTGACCGACACCGGGGGGATTCTGGAGAACCGGCCCCTGAACCGGGTGCTGGGATTTCTGGTGAACCTCGGCCGTTCCTTCCCCTTCATCATCCTGCTGGTGGCCCTGGTGCCCGTCACCCGGCGGGTGATGGGAACCACCATCGGCCTCCGGGGCGCGGTCTTCCCCCTGATCGTCGCGGCCATCCCCTTCATGGGCCGGCAGGTGGAGAGCGCCCTCCGGGAGGTGGACCGGGGGCTGATCGAAGCCGCCCTGGCCATGGGGGCCACCCCCGGGCAGGTAATCGTCCGGGTCCTTCTCCGGGAGGCTCTCCCGGGCCTGATCCGGGGCACCACCATCATGATCATCAGCCTCATCGGCTACTCCGCCATGGCCGGCGCCGTGGGCGGTGGCGGCCTGGGGGACCTGGCCATCCGCTACGGCTACATGCGCTTTGAAACCCCGGTGATGATCGCGACCCTAATCATCCTGGTCATCATGGTTCAGTTGATCCAGTGGCTCGGCGACTGGCTGGCCCGGCTCCTGGACCGGCGCTAACCCGGCGGGAGCGGGCAGGCCGGCGGGAGACCGGCGCCGGGGCGGCGGACTGGAACCGGGAAGAAGCGGCCTCGGGCCGGCTGACGGTTGCACCGGGCCACTGTGGGATAGCCAATTTGGGTTGAGGAGGGGTCTACACAGAGATGAAGCGTCCCATCCGCGTTCTGCTGGCTGCTACCCTGGCTGTGCTGGTCCTGGCGGGCTGCGGCCAGAAGTCCGACGCCCCTCAGTCCGGCGGCGCGGCCGGCGCCGGGGCTGAGAAGAAGGTCCTGGTGGTCGGCGCGACCCCGGTGCCCCATGCCCAGATCCTCCGGGACGTGGTGGCGCCCCTGCTGGCCAAGGAAGGCATCGAACTGCAGGTGAAGGAGTTCACCGACTACGTCCAGCCCAACCTGGCCCTGGCGGACAAGCAGATCGACGCGAACTTCTTCCAGCACATCCCGTACCTCGAGAAGTTCAGCGCCGAGCGGAACCTGGACCTGACCTACACCGTCCGGGTCCACATCGAGCCGATGGGGGTCTACTCCCAGAAGGTGAAGTCCCTGGCGGAACTGCCTGACGGCGCGACCGTTGCGATCCCCAACGATCCCACCAACGCCGGCCGGGCCCTGGTGCTCCTGGCCCAGCAGGGCCTCCTGAAGCTGAAGGAAGGGGTCGGCTTCGCCGCGACGGTGAACGACATCGTCGAGAACCCCAAGGGGCTGAAGATCAAGGAACTCGAGGCGGCCCAGCTGCCCCGGGCCCTGGCGGACGTGGACGCGGCGGTGATCAACACCAACTACGCGCTGGAGGCGGGGCTGAACCCGGCCAAGGATGCCCTGGCCATCGAGTCCGGCCAGGACAACCCCTACGCCAACGTCCTGGCGGTCCGGAAGGGCGATGAGAACCGGCCGGAGATCCAGGCGCTGAGCCGGGCCCTCACCTCGCCTGAGGTGAAGGAGTACATCGAGAAGAACTACCAGGGCGCGGTGGTGCCGGCGTTCTGATCCGCGTAGGTGCCGTAT
>QGUP01000187.1 GCA_003242505.1 Bacillota bacterium | reverse complement strand
GGAGCACCCCCCCCGCCCCCCCCCTCACCCCCCGCGCGCCGGGCCCCCCGCGGGCCGCCCCCCCCGGCCCCGCCGGTCCCCCGGGGACCCGAGCTGGAGCCCCAGCAGGGCGACGAACATCGCCGACAGGGCAAAGTCCAGCCCCAGGGCCCGGGTGTCCGGGATCGCCTCGCCGAAGATCCCGCCGGCCACCGAGGCCAGGACCCAGGTCGCCTGGGAGGTGAGGTTCAGGCCGGCCATCCACCAGGGGTCCGCCGGTCGCCCCTGCAAGTGGGCCGTCGCCACGGCAAAGGTCTCGTCGGTCAGTTCGAAGCCTAAAAGGGCCCCTACCGCCGGGCGGATCCCCCGGAAGGAAGGGGCCAGGGCCGCGCTCATCAGCAGGTGGCGGAGGTTGACCAGAAAGGTCGTGGAGACGATGGCCCCCGCCGGGTCCCCCGCGGCCAGCATCCCGGCGCCGATGAACTGGGCCGACCCGGCGTAGACCAGAAGCGACATGAGGGCGATCTCCAGCACCGACAGGCCGCCGGTCCGGGCCAGCACGCCGAAGGCAAAGCCGATGGGCAGGTACCCGAGGACCACCGGGACCGCCGCCCGGACCCCCGCGGCAAAGCCCGCCAGCGCCTCCCAGGTCACGGGAGCCGTCTGCCTCAGGGGGGCCACCTCCTCCGGCGCTGGTTTTTGAACTTGATGTACTACAAGTTATCACCTTGGGCAATGGCTGTCAATTTCCAGTTCGGCCGGACAGAGGGGAGACCAGCAGGAGCCGCCCCGGCCGCTGCGAAGTTACATAGCTTACGGAATCCCACCTTTGAAGTGTTCGGAATCCCACTTTATCCTTTTCCCGTCGACGGAACAAGCCGACAGAATCCCACCCTGGGAGCGTGTCGCCATGGCCATTTCGGCGGAACGGATGGACTTTCTGGCGAGCAAGGCGGCGCAGCAGGCGGGCCTGGCCGGCGCCCCGGAACTGGAGCGGCAGGAGGAGCTCTACCAGCGCTGGGCCGGGACACCCCTTCCGGACCTGGGCGGCGCCTCGCCCCGGGAGTACGCGGCCGGGCTGCCGCCGGAAGAGCTCCTCCGGGCCTTTGACGAATCCGCCAACCTCCGCAAGACCCTCCCCGGCCGGCTGTGGCTGGAAGAGGTGGTGGCCCGGCTGCGGGCGGAACTGAGCCGGGCCGATGCGGTGACGGACTCCCATCTTGAAAACCTGCCGGTGCTCCGGGCCGTCGTCGACCGCAGCCTGGCGGAGCCGGAGTGGGAACTGGAGAACGTCGCGGTGACCGTCGGGGCCCTGGCCGCGCTGGGGGAGACCGGCGATCCCCGGGTGATCCCCTGGCTCATGGCCGGCCTCGCCACCGGGCACCCGGAGATCCGGGAGGCTGCCGCCCAGAGCCTGGGGCGGATGGGCACCGGCGCCCTGCCCGGGATCACCGAGGCCCTCCGCCGCACCCGGGATCCCCAGCTCAAGGAGGGGCTGTACACCGCCCTGGGCTGCCTGCCCCGGGAGGCCCCGGTCCGGGAGGCGATCGCCGAAGCCTGGCAGGAGGCGTCCCACCCGGAGCGGATCGCCCTGGCCCGGGCCATCGGCCGCCACGGCGACCCCGCGCTGGCGCCCCTGGTGGCCGGCGAACTGACCGCCGGCACCACCACCCGGGCCGAATACGCCACCCTGGCCGCAGCCCTGCACCGGCTGGGGGCCGAGCGCCCGGACGTCCCGGCACCGCCGCCGGCGGAGACCGACCCGGAAGGGGACCTGCTGGAAGGGACCCGCACCCTGGTGGAGGCCGGCGTCCGGGACCTGGGCCGGCAGTGGGTGCAGGAGGCCCTGGACCTCCTGGAGCGCAAGGAGCGGGAGGACCCCGGGGCCGTGGACTGGTACGTCTACGAGCACATCCAGAGGCTGGCCGACACCCTCCTGGAGCGGCCGGCGGACGCCGCCCTGGCCCGATACCTGGACTACTGCTTCGGCGCCCTGCACTTCTACGGCGCCCTCGCCCTGGAGCACCTGGTGGCCGCGGTCTCCCTGGCCGGCCTGATCGCCCCCCCGGACACCGAGACCCTCTGGCAGGCGATCAAGGCCGATCCCCGCTTCACGGTCCACACCGGCCGGATCGTCGCCCTGCGGGACGTGGACAAGGTCGAGGAGATCCTGGCCCACCGGGAGGAGCTGGGCATCGGGCCGGCGATCATCCCCCTCCGGGCGATGGCCCTCACCGCCCGGGGCCTCGCCCACCTGGCCTGGGACTCCAACGAGGAGGAAGCCGCGGAGGAACTGCTCCGTCTCCTGCCCCGGGAACTGGCCACCCGGGAGCGGATCGCCGAACTGCAGCGGGCGATGCGGGGCCAGTCCGAGGCCCTGGCGGCCTTCCGGCAGTGGCTGCAGCAGGCCGTGGCGGGCGGGATGGAGCCCGGGAAGAGGCTGACGGAGGCGATGATGAAGCTCTGGAACCACACCGCCCGGTGGGAGCTTTTCGGCCATTCCCCCTTCAAGGCCCAGGAGATCCTGGAACTGCAGCGGGCTCAGGAGGGCGAGGGACTGGAAGAGTACCTCCAGCAAGTCGCCCTGAAGGCCCGGCTGAAGCGGCGGCAGCCGCAGTGACCCGCGTCGGGGGTCCGCCTGCTTCCGGACCCCCGCCCTTTTTTCCTGCGCCTTCCTCAATTGCCATTCTATTGTCACTACCTCTAGCAAATTCAAAATCTCTTATCGCTCATTTCGTTCCCGGTTTCGAACATCCGGCCGGTCTCTCTCCGTACATACAAGAGGACGCCCGCGGAACGCGATCCCGCGCGCCCAGGAGGGAGGCCGCCATGCTTTCACCCGAGGCCCTTTACTATCTGATTGAGCTTGTGGAGACCGGCCAGCATCAGAAGGCGCTGGACCTTGCGGAGCAGTTGCTCCAGCGGAGCGGGCACCGGCCCGAGGACCTGGCCCACCTGCACCGGCTGGTGGCTTGCGCCCGGTTCAACGCCGGCGATGCCGTGGGCGCCCTGCCCGCCTGGCGGTCGGCCCTCCACCTGGCCCGGGACCTGGGGCTCTGGGACCTGGTGGGCACCCTCTGCCTGGAACTCGGCCAGTGCCACCTGAGCATCCGGGAGCCGCGGGAAGCCCGCCGGGCCCTTTCCACTTACTTCCTTTATGAGCACCGGTACCGGGAAGCGGCCCGCTTCCAGCCCCGGGTCTGGGCCAACCTGGGCGCGGCCTGGCAGATGGAGAGCCACCACAGCCAGGCGATACCGGCCTTCCGCCGGGCCTTGAGCGGCTTTCTCCGCCAGGGGGAGATTGGCTTTGCCTGCCAGACCTGGCATCAACTCCTGCTCTCCGCCCGGGCCGCGGCCCCCCGGGAGGTGCCCGGGCTCCTCCGCCTCCTCAAGAGATTCGCCCAGGCGCACCGGGAACGGCCCGAGGTCGTTGCCCTCTATCTGCTGGAACAGGGGCTCTGGGCCCTGGACCGGGGACGGTACTGGCGGGCCACCTCCCTGGGGCTCCGGGCCCGGGAGGTGGGCCAGAAAGAGCCGTGGCTGAGCTTTGAGGTCCACATGTTGCTCGCCCGGGCCAGTCAGGCCCTGGGCCTGCTGGAGGATGCCCTTGGCTTCGCCCTTTCGGCCCGGGTGCTGGCCCTGGGCGCTCAGCAGTACGACCTGGAGTTCGAAGCAGCCTACCTGATGTGCGAACTCATTCGGGTCGGCGGCCGGGAACTGGTGCAGGCCCTGGACCGGTCCTACCTCGCCCAGGGCATCAACATCGGGCCCTACCTCAGCCCGTCGCTGCTGGCCCGGGAAGCCGCCGCCGGCCGGGAATCGGAGCCCTCCGGAGTGGAACCGGGGCCGGAACCGGAGTTCCCCGGCGAGGACCCGGAAACCCCCGGGGCGCGGCGATAGGCCCCGCCCCCTGGACCCAGGGGTGCGCCTCCTCCAGGGGTGCGCTGGCGCCACGGCTGCGCTGGCGACTGCGCTGGCCCCAGGTGGCCCCCTCCAGCGAACCGCCTCGGCGTTTCCTCCGTCATACATTGTTGGCAATAAGCTCCAGAAGGGGGGCAGGGACGGATGTTTCGGCGGGCGGTGATCCTTCTGGCGGCAGCGGTGCTGCTTTGCCTGGCCGGCACGGCCGTGGCCGGCGAGATGGGCATCGAGTGCACCAAGAGCACCTGGCGGACCTACGGCAGCTGCTGACGGAGACAAAAGGCGGCGAGGCGGAGCCCCGGCTCCGCCTCGCCCCGCGCTCCCGCCCGCCGCGGTCGGGTCAATCCTTGGGCACGGCCTGCTCGATCAGGCGGGAGACCGCGGCGGTGAACTTGCTGGGCAGGGTCCCGTGGTTCCGGACCGCCTGGGCGAACAACCCCAGGAGCGCCAGCACCACCAGGGAGAGGGCCAGCCACTCCACCGTCTGGCTTCCCCGCTGGTTCCGGCCGAGGAGCCGGTCCACCAGAGGACCGCGGCCGAACATGGGCAACCACCCCCTTCGGGTTGCCCGGCAGACCGCCATCAGCCCTCCCACGGGTCCGATGGCCACCGGGGCGATTCTGCCCGGGGCAAGCGCAGGTACAGCCCGTTCAGGAGCCCCGTCCAGGTCAGAGTTCGCCACCGGCGGCGTATTTCCTTCTATTTCCAGTCATGGATAAAAATGGAACAAGGGGGGATCAGAGGGCTGCCCGCGCCCCCGGCGGGGCCGGTCACTTCTTCCGGAGGCGCGGGATCTCCTCCACCTCGATCTCCAGGTCGATCAGGTTGCCGCCCCGCAGCACCGTCAGGGGCACCTTCTCCCCCGGCCGCCGGGTGGCCAGCACCTGCCGGATCTGCCCCACGTGGATCGCCGGTTCCCCCGCGACCCGGACCACCATGTCCATCACCTCAAGGCCGGCCCGGGCGCCGGGGCCGCTCTGGTCCAGGTACTGGACCACCACGCCCCGGTCAGCGGGCAACTCCAGCAGGCTGACCAGGGTGGGGTCGACCACCTCCGGCTGGCCGAAGAAGCCCAGCCAGGGG
>QGUP01000186.1 GCA_003242505.1 Bacillota bacterium | reverse complement strand
AGTTCGGAACGTTAGGCAAGCCGGTGGCCATGGCCTCGTAGTGGACCCGGGCCAGGGGCTCCTGCCACTGGGAGGAGCAGCAGAAGACGTCAGCCGCCCAGTAGTACTGGTGCACCCGGTCAAAGGGCACCCAGCCGGTGAACCGCACCCGCCCGGGAAGGTGCTTCTGCGCGTACCGGCGAAGCCGCCGGACATAGTCGTCCCGGGGGTCGTCCGCGCCGAACCACTTGCTCCCGACCACCAGCAGCACCGTATCGGGCTCCTGGAGGGAGAGCCGGCCCAGGGCCTCCAGGAGGACGTGGGCCCCCTTCTTGTCCGTCAGCCGGCCCACGTAGAGGATCACCTTCCGTCCGGTGAGCCGCAGTTCCCGGCGGAGCCGCTTCCGCTCTTCCCGGGCCACCGGGTCCCACCGGGGCAGGAACCGCCGGAGGTCCACCCCGGCGTGGATCGGCACCAGCCGGTCCCGGTACTCCGGAAAGACCCGGGCGATCCCCTCGGCCAGGTACCGGCTGACGGTCACCGTCGCCGCCGCGGTCTCCAGGCACTGCCGGGCCTCCACGGGGCTGATCTTGTCCGGTTCGAACATCTCGTTGTGCAGGCTGAGGACCATGGCGGTGCCCGGCGAAGCCCGGGCCAGGTACGGCAGCATCCGGGGCCGGTTGTAGACCACCGCCACCTCAGGGCGCAGCCGGGCCAGGGCCGCGAAGGCCGCCCCGTAGTACGCCTCCCGCCGGTTCGCGCCCGGGATCCTTAGGTGGTGGACGCCGCCCCGGACCTCCTCCGGCGGCAGGAGGGGATCCTGGCAGGAGATGACCGTCACCTGGTGCTCCCGGGCGAGCAAGGGCGCCACCCCGTCGATATAGGCCTGGATCGCCCCACCCCGGACCGGCGGGACCGGCAGCTTCTCGGTGCAGACCAGGGCAACCCGCAATTTCCGTCTCTCCCAGCGGGACCCTCAGCGGAAGGCGCTGAGGGTCCGGAGTTTTTGCCGGTCCGAACGGATCGCTTCCTGGAGCTTTGCCACCAGCTTCTCCGGCGGCCAGTCCGCCGCCCGGCCGGTGAAGTACTTGTTCACCGCGCCGCAGAAGAGGTGCGGGAACATGACGTCGGTGGCCACCACCTGCCGCTCATCGGCGGTGAGGGGGTAGACCTCCTGGTAGAGGCCCAGGATCCGGCGGACGAGGGTGGAGTCCCACTGGCCCTTCTTCATCACCTTGTTGAAGAGCTTGCGGAGGTCCCGGGCCGGCAGGTCGCAGGTGACGCTGTCCAGGTCAAAGACCAGCACCTCGCCGTCCACCAGCCGGAGGTTGGAGGCCGCGTAGTCCTGGTGGCTGAGGCACCCCTCCGCCCGGAGCTTTTCCACCCACGCGTCGTACCGGCCGTCGGCCAGCCGGGCCAGGGTCGCCTCGATTTGCTGCCGGAAGAAGGGGACCTCCCGGAGGAAGATCCGGCAGAAGGCGTCCGGGTTGGGAGTGGAGGCCGCCCGGGCCCGGAAGTGGTCCAGCTCCTCCAGCTTCTTCCGGTAGTGCTCCGGCCACCGACCCAGGTGGGAGTGGACCTCCGCCTCCGGCGGCGGCGCAAAGCCCCTGCCCGCGCGGTGAAAGCGGGCCAGGGAGCGGACAATCAGGGGCAGGTGGGTGCCGTAGTCCAGATCCTGGCCGGCCACCGCCCGGGTGAGCAGGTAGAGGTGGCTGCCCAGGGCCAGGTACGGCTCTCCGGTCACGGTGGGAACCACCGGGGGCAGCCGCACCCCGCCCCGCTCCAGGTGCTCCATCGCCGCCAGAATGAACCGGAGCCGGCCCGGGGAGACGGCCATCCGTTTCAGGTAAAACTCCCCCTGGGGGGACCGGATCCGCCAGACCGGCTTCCGGGGGTTGTCGGTCACCAGCTGCAGCCGGATCCCCCGGATCCCGTAGCCCTCCAGGACCTGCTGCAGTTCCGAGGGCATCGGGGTCACCTCCTCCCCTGGCCAGCGGCGAACCGGGCCAGGGCCTGTTCCTTCGCCTGCTCGAGCCGGGCGGCCCGGAGGATCCGGGCCGGGGCGACGGGGCCGGTGCGCAGCCCCTTCACGGCGCCGTGCAGCCCGTGGGGAAAGGAGAGGTCCGCCAGCAGCAGGGGGAGTTCCGCCCTGTGCAGGGGGTGGACGGCCTGGTACCAGTCCAGGAGGGCGGCCAGCCCCCCGGGGTCCCAGCCCCGCATCTCCCCCTGTTTGTAAAGAAGCTTCCGGAGGTCCCGGCTCACGAGGTCAAAGGTCACCCCATCCAGGTCCAGGACCACGGGCCCCCGGGGGGTGAGGATCGCGTTGCCCGGGCCGTAGTCCTGGTGGCAGAGGAACCCGCCGGCCCCGGCCACCTCCTGGCAGTAGCCCTCGTAATCCCGGGCGGCCAGCAACGCCATCGCCTCTTCCCCTCGCCGGCGGAAGCGGTCGAAGAGGGGACTGAGCTGGGCCGCCGCCTCCCGGCCCACCCGGGCGGGGAGAAGCCGCTGGCACTGGGCCAGCTGCTCCAACATCACCTGGTACAGGTGGGGCCAGCGCCCCAGCTTGCTGGAGACCCGGGCCCCGGCGGGGGGCTGGTATCCCGGGGTGGCCCGGTGAAAGGCGGCAAGCCCCTGGACCATCTGCTGCCAGTCCGGCAGCCGGTCGAACCGGGGGCGGCGGCCCTCCACCCACCCGTAGGCGGCGAAGAGCTTCCCCTGCCACTCCACCAGCAGGTCCCCGCCCCGGGTGGGGAGGACCGGCGCCACGTTGCCGCCCCGCTGGGCCACATGGTGCTGGGCCCCGAGGGCAAAGAGGCTCCGCTCCCGGCTGTGGTGGAGTTCCTTCAGGCAGGCGCTGCCCCGGGGTGTCGACACCCGGACCACCCACTTGCCCCGCTCCGCCTGCACCGGGGTCACCTCTGCGCCGGCCAGGCCGTAGGCATTCAACAGGGGTTCCCACGCGGCGGATCGCCGGTCTGCCATCTCCTCCCCCCTTCACCCTTCCCTTTCAGGGCTGTCTCTGGTCCAGCCTATTCCTCCGGGGGAAGTTATGTAACTCCGCCAGTCACCGAGCCGCGGCCTTCACATATCGTGGTAGCGGGGAAGGCTGCACTTCCTACCCTGCCGAGTGAGGTGGATGGGATGTCGACCGGGAACATCCGCAGCCTGTTGGAACAGCTCACCGGGGACCTGGTGACTGTTATCTTCGAGGACGAGGAGCGGACCGGCCGGGTCGCGGCCATCACCGACGACCTGCTGGTGCTCTCCGTGCGGAACCGTGACGTACTCTGGGTGGACATCAACGACATCACTGCCGTACGGGTGGTCGGCGAGCGCTACCACGGCAACGACGACGACGAGTAGCCGCCGGGAGGAGGCTTCTCCTCCTCCCCCTACATCTCACTTGGGTCCCGACCGGGGGTGCTGACCATGCCACGAAAGTTTCGCGGCGGACTCCTGGCTTCCCAGAGCGGCCGGATCCACACCGCCCGCCGCTACCTTCCCCTTTCCCTCTTTGCCCTGGCAGCCCTCGCGGCGACCCGCAGGCTCCCGCCCATCCGGGGCGGGAGCCCCCTGACCTCCGGCGGCCGTCCCGCCGCCGACAGCCCGCCCGCGCCGGCCGGGGCGCCTGGGGCCCCGCCCGGCGGCGGGCCCGGCCGGGAGCGGATGGCCGGCGGCGAGGTCGGAACCAGCCCCGGGGGACTCCGGGACCTGACCTGGCTCCTCCTGGGGCGGCGGGTCGAGGTCATGGTCGCCGGCCGGAGCCGCCCCATCGTCGGGACCATCGCCGGCCAGATCGGGTCCCTCCTCCTGCTCAGCGAGGACGCCTCGCCGGTCTATATCGACCAGGAGCGCATCGTCGCGGTGCGCCGGCTGCCCCGGGGCGAGAGCGGCGGGGACCCGGAAGACTGGTACGGAACCGACGGATACGCATCCGGCGACGACCCCGGGGACGATCCGGCGGAAGAAGAGGACTGGGAAGCGGCGGAAGCCGAGGAGGAGAACGGGCGGCAGGCCGGCCGGTGGGAGGACCGGTGGGACGGCGAGTGGGAGGGCGAAGGGGAAGACCAGGGCGGGGATGAATCGGCGGAGGAAAGCCGCCGGCAGTCCGGGCCTGCGGACGCGAGACGCCGGCAGCCCGGTCCTGGGGCCGCGGGGACCCCCGGAGACCTGGCCGGGCCGAGCGGCCAGCCCCCGGCGCCCGGGGCACCTGAAGCCGCCGGGGAGGGCGCCTCCCCGACCTCAGCCGCCCCTCCTTCGACCGGACCCCTCAGCCCTGCCGGAATCCCCGGGACGCCCCCGCCGAAGCCTGAGGGCGCCGAGGCACCGGACGGGATGGCCGGCGCCGGCCCGGCGCCTCCCCTGGCCTACGCACCCTCCTGCGGCGAGAACTGGCAGCTGATCCACGTCTACCGGTCGCCCCGGCGCCGGGTCGGCGGCTGATGGGGCGGATGAGGCAAGAAATGAAGCAGAAAGAGAGAGCCGCCTCTCCCTCGTGAAGGGAGAGGCGGCTGCTGTCCGCTAGCGGCGAGAGGCACCCAGCTGCAGCAAGCGCACCACGTCCGCCACCCGCTGCACCCGGCAGGTACAGGGCCCCTGGCTGCCGACGCCGTGGGGGTCGATGAAGATCGTCTGCCCGCCGGCCCGGGCGATGGGGTCCAGGTCGTTCAGGTAGTTGTCCCCCACGCCGAGGACCGCGGTGACGGGGATCCCGTACTTTTCGGTCAGAGCCGAGAGGACCCGGGCCATCCCCGCGGGCTTGTAAGTCTCAAAGAAGCAGAGGTCAAAGGCCCCGGCCAGCCCCAGCTTCTCCAGCAGGATCTCGCTGTCCGGGCGGGGGCTGTTGGTGGCGAGCACCTGCACCACGCCGGCCCGGCGCAGGGCCGCCAGGGTTTCCGCGAGGCCAGGCACGGGGCTCAGCCGGAACTCCGGCCGGGTCATGTACTCCCGGGTGGCCAGGAATGCCGCCAGGGTCTCTTCCCGGGAGAGGCCGAAGTGGGCCGCACAGGCGGCGCAGAGC
>QGUP01000185.1 GCA_003242505.1 Bacillota bacterium | reverse complement strand
CCTGGTGGGGGCCGAGCCCGGGGGGTACCTGCCGCCCCGGCCCGGCCGGGCCGCGGTGGCCCGGTTGCTGGCCGCCACCTACAACCTCGAGCCCCAGCCCCTGCAGCCGGACTACGCCGGCGCCGCGGCCTACCTCCGGACCCGGCTCCGCCGGCGGAGCCTGGTGGTCCTGCTGACCGACCTCGCGGACCCCGCCACCGCCCGGGAACTGGCCCGGCAGGTGGCGGTCCTGGCCCGGCACCACCTGGTGCTGGTGGTCTCCCAGGTGGACCCGGCCCTGGTGGCCATCGCCCGGTCGCTGCCGGAGGATGCCGCCGGAGCGTACCGGAAAGCCGCGGCCCTGGAGGTCCTGGCCGCCCGGGAAGAGATCCGGGCCGGGCTCAGCCGGGCGGGGGCGGTGGTTCTGGATGTGCCCCCTGGCCAGCTGGCTCCGGCCCTGGTGAGCCGCTATCTGGAACTCAAGGCCCGGAACCGGGTCTGAACCGTACGGGCCCGGGCGCCGGGCCGCCGCCAGGCCCCTCGGCGCCGGCGAGGGGTTCCCCGGAGCGCCCGGCGAAGCCCGACGCCAGCCACCCGGCCGCCGCCCCGCCCGCGGCAAAGCCGACGCCGATCTTCAGCCAGGGGTTCAGGGCGAGGATCGGCGTGAAGAACCCCTCGATGGTGGCCGCCACCGCCAGCATCGCCGCCCCGGCCACCACCAGGGGCAGGGCCTCCCGGGCGGCCTCCGCCACCGCCCGGCGCCGGGTACGCCGCCCGGGCTCGATGATCGCCCCGGCAATCACCAGTCCGGCCCCGCCCATCACGGCGATGGCCATCAGTTCCAGCACCCCGTGGGGCAAGATCAGGGACCAGAAGGGCAGGGCCCACCCGGCCTGGTGGACCAGCACCGCCAGGGCCCCCACCATGGCCCCGTTGTGCACCAGGATGAAGACGGTGCCCACGCCGGCGGTGAGCCCAAGGCCGAAGCTCATGATCCCGATCCGCACGTTGTGGGTCAGGATCCAGGTGGAGACAAGAGGCCGGAAAGCCAGGGGAACGGGGTCCTCCGCCGGGGGAGAGGGGACGCCCACCTGGAAGGGCTCAGGCAGCAGGTACCAGACCAGCTCCGGCAGGGCCAGAGCCGCCACCACCCCCAGGCCGCCCCCCAGGGCCAGGAGCGCCCCGGCCAGGGCTACCGCCCGCCAGTGCCGCCGGACCGCAGCGGGGATCCCGCGGCGGAAGAAGGCCAGCACCTCCCGGAGCCGCCGGGGCGAGGGGGCGTAGACCAGCCCGTGGGCCTCGGCCACCAGCTGGTTGAGGTAGCCGGTCACCTCCGCCGCCGGGAAGAAGGTCCGGGCATGGGCCAGGTCCGCGGCAGCCAGCCGGTAAAGTTCCGCCAGCCGGCGCACCTCCTGGAGGCCCAGGCCGGCCACCCCCCGGCCCCGGGCAGCGGCCAGGAGCCGCTCCAGCTCCTGCCAGCGGGGGCGGCCCCGCCAGACAAACTCTTCCTGGGTCAAACCCATCCCTCCCGAAGGGGGAACCGCCAGTGGATACCATCCGCACCGAGACGCCGGAGAGCGTGGCCATCCTCCACACCCCGGCCGGCCTCGGGAGCCGGCTCGCGGCGGCCCTCATCGACGCCGCCATTCAGGCCGGGGCAGGGCTCGGCCTGCTCTTCCTGGGATTTATGACAGCCGCCATCGGCGCAGAGTTCGGCTTCAACCTGACCGGGGGCATTGCTCTCGCCCTCGTCGTCCTCCTCGCCGCGGGGGTGTTCTTTTGCTATCCCCTCTTTTTTGAAATGGTCTGGCGAGGGCAGACCCCGGGCAAGCGGGTCCTGGGGCTCCGGGTCACCCGGGTCGACGGCCTGCCGGCGGAGTTCAGCCGGCTGGCGGTCCGGAACCTCCTCCGGATCGTGGACATGTTGCCCCTCACCTACGGGGTCGGCATTCTGGCGATGCTCCTCACCCGCCGGAGCCAGCGCCTCGGGGATCTGGCTGCGGGCACCGTGGTGGTTCGGCTCCAGCCGGCGGCGCTACCCGACCTGCCCACAGAGCTCTCCCGGCCCTTCCAGGCCTCCCCTGTGGCCCTGCGCCAGCACCTGGCCCGGCTCTCCGACCAGGACCTGGAGCCGGTGCGGGCCTTCTGGAGCCGGCGGAACCAGCTGGAGCCGCTGGTCCGGACGCCAGTGGCCCGGCGGCTGGCCGAGGCCGTAGCCGCCGCCTGCGGCTGGCCTGAACCCATCCCCGATGCGGAGGCGTTCCTGGAGGAGGTCCTGGTGGTCCGCCACGGCCGGGTAGGGATCGGTTCGGGCCCGACAGCCGGGCCCCGGTGAGGCCGGGTCCGCCGTTCCCGGACGACGGACAGGCCACCGGAGCCGGGCGGTCACCCCCGGGGCAGGACCGGGCCGGCGGTGCTGAGGAGGAAAGGAACCGGGAAGAGGCGTAATAGTTTGTGAAAAAACCAACTCCCGTCGCCCCGCGAGGGCCTTCGGCGCCATGGGCGAGGGCGATCGGGAGTTCCTCCTTATTCACAACCGACTTACTATAATTACGTAGGCTGACTCTTTTCCAGCCTGTCTTCGGCGGCTTGGATTCCCTGTCAACCGCCCGCAGTCAACCCGATCAAACGGACTTCCTTCGCAGCGGAAAGGAGGGGCCGGTGTGGACATTCAAGCTCTGGAAGCCTTCTGGTGGATCGCCCAGACCGGCAGCTTCAACCGCGCCGCGGAACGGCTCTACCTCACCCAGCCCTCGGTCACGGCACGGATCCAGGCCCTGGAGAAGGAACTGGGACAGCCGCTCTTCGAACGGAGGCCCCGGGGGGTGCGGCTGACCGACGCAGGCCGGGCCCTCCTTCCCCATGCGGAGCGGATCCTGCAGGACATCCGCCGGGCCAAGCAGGCGGTGGCCGACCTGATGACCGGCACCGGCGGCACCCTGTCGGTGGGCTGCGCCCTGACCACCTCCACCTACACCCTGCCCCAGCTCCTGGCCCGGTACAAGGAGACCCACCCCGGGGTGGAGATCACCGTGCGGACCGGCCGGTCCCAGCAGGTCCAGCAGCTGGTTCTGGACGACACCGTCCAGCTGGCCCTGGTCCACGCCCCCATCCATCCCCACCCGGAGATCCAGTCCGAGCCCCTTTACAACGAGGAGATCGTCATGGTGGCCCACCCGGCCCATCCCCTGGTGGGCGTCGGCCCGGTGACCGCTGATCGGCTTGCGAACGAACCCTTCCTCACCCCGGACCGCTCCTCGGGCTACTGGAGCCTGGTGGAGCAGTTCTGGGCAGCGGCGGGCGTCGCCCCCCGAATCACCATGGAACTGGACTCCATCGAAGCCACCAAGCGGATGGTGCTCCACAACCTCGGCATCACCATGCTCCCCCGGATCTGCGTCGAGGAAGAGGTGAGAAGCGGCCGCCTGGCCATCATCCCCCTGGAGACCAACCAGGTCCTGAGCCGCCAGACCCTGCTCATCTACCGCCGGGGCAAGATCTGGTCGGGCATCGCCCGGGACTTCCTCAAGGTGCTGGAGGAGGCCTTCGGGGTGGAACTGGCCCCCGCCCGGGCCGCAACCTGACCCGCCCCCGTGCCGACGGGATCTGTCCCGCAACCGAACACGGGAGAACGTTTGCGGCCGGGCTGCTGCCCGGCCTCCCTTCACTTGGTCTTGCATTTGGGCTTGGCCCTTGGCCTTGGCGCCACCGGCGGGAACCTCAACTGTTCATGCCTGTTGATGCCGCCGCCGGGATCGCCTAGTCATAGCGCCGCCGGCGGGAGGAAGGAGGGATGCCGGCCTCCTCCCGATACTTGGCCACGGTCCGCCGGGAGATCCGGACCCCCATCCGGACCAGGGCCTCGGTGAGGGCCTGATCGCTCAGGGGGCGGCGGGGGTCCTCCGCCGCCACCAGGTCCCGGATCATCCGTTTGACGGCCTCGGCGGAGAGAGCACCGTCGGCGCCCTCGACGCCGCTGGAGAAGAAGAACTTGAGGGGATAAAGCCCGTGGGGAGTCTGGATGTACTTGCCGGCCACCGCCCGGGAGACGGTGGACTCGTGCATCCCGATCTCGCCGGCCACCTCCCGGAGGGTGAGGGGGCGCAGGTACCGGGGTCCGTGACGGAAGAAGCCCTGCTGCTGCCGGACGATGGCCTCCGTCACCCGGTAGAGGGTGCGCCGCCGCTGCTCGATCGCGCGGATGAGCCAGAGGGCGGCCTGGACTTTCCGCTCCAGGAAGGGGCGGGCGTCCGGGTTCCGGAGCAGCCGCCGGTAACTGGGGCTGAGCCGGAGCCGGGGCAGCATCCCGTCGTTCACCAGCACCACAAACTGGTCACCGACCCGCTCGACGGTCACGTCGGGAACCAGGTACCGGATGCCCTCCCGGCCAAACCGCCGGCCGGGCTTGGGGTCGAGGTGCCGGAGGAGGTCGGCCGCCGCCTGCACCTCCGCCGGGGTGACCTGGAGTTCCGCGGCGATGCGGGTGAGGCGGCCCGCGGCAAGGTCGTCCAGGTACCGGCGGATCAGCACCGGCACCAGGGGGTTCTCAATCCCGAGGGCCTCCCACTGGAGCAACAGGCACTCCTGAAGGCTCCGGGCCCCCACCCCCGCGGGCTCCAGGCTCTGGACAATGCGCAGGGCCCGCTCCATCACATCCTCGGGGACGTTGGCGGCCAGGGCGGCTTCCGAGAGGCTGATGGTCAGGTACCCGTTGTCGTCGAGGCTGTCAATCAGGAAGGCGGCGGCCCGGCGCTCCTCCGGGCTCAGGGCCAGGAGCCGCAACTGGTCGTACAGGTGCTCGGCCAGGGTGGGCGCCGGCGCCGGTTGCGTCCGGGGCATCTCTTCTTCCTCATCCCGGGCGGGCGGGAGCACGTCCCAGTCCAGCTCCGCCTCCCACCCCCGGGGCCACGGTTCCTCCGCCGGCGCCGCCGGCTCCGTCTCTTCCCGAACCTCCAGAACGGGGTTTTCCAGGAGTTGCTGCTGGATAAACCGCTCCAGGTCCAGAACCGGCAACTGCAGCACCGTCAGGGCCTGGCGCAA
>QGUP01000184.1 GCA_003242505.1 Bacillota bacterium | reverse complement strand
GCCCGGGGGAGCAGGTGGAGCGGGGCCAGGTGGTCGGTTACGTGGGCAGCACCGGGTACAGCACCGGGCCCCACCTGCACTTCGAAGTCCGGGTCGACGGCCGCTGGGTCAATCCCCTCAAGTTCTATCCGTAACCGTTCTACCCGTAACCTTACCGGTTGACCGGATGGCCAGGACCTCACCCGTCAAACGGATGGGAAAGCGTTCACCGGCCCGCCGCCGGGGCGGGCCGGTGAAAATTTCTCCGGTCGCGGCCGCCAACGCTGCCCGGGGCTGAACAAAGCCGCCTGGTAAGGGAATAATATCCGATGCGGGAAGGGGCAGGAGTCGCATAACCTTTGCCGAATTCAATAAAAACCCTCGATCGCGAGGCCACTCCCCCCAGTGCTCCCGCAAAGGAGGGCGCAGCGATGGAGAAGTCCAAGGAGGCCAGGAGCAAGGCAGAGGTGATCCGCGCCTTTCTCGATCACCACCAGCCCAAACTGCCTGAGGCCAGGGGCTTCCTGCAGTTCTTGCTGGCCAAGGACGAGATTCTCCGTCGCCTGGTGATCGTCGACGACCTGGACGGCTGCGAGGCTGCGATACTGGTCTCCGCGAAAGGCTCGGGCACCTGGCCGTTCTTTTACCGGTATGGGAACCGGTTCTACCACAAGACCTCCCAGGCGGTGGTGGAACTGATGAAGTTCGTTCCCGAGCCTCTCTACCTGCGGCTCAGCACCGAACCGCCCCCGATGACGCCGGAGCGGGAAGAGTTCCTGCGGCAGCTGGCGACCTGGCAGGAAGAGATCTTCATGGAAGAGGTACGGAAGATCAACCGGCGGCAGGAGTTGCTCAGCCGGATCGACGCAGCCCTGGCGGCGGGGGACCGGGCCGCGTTCATGCGGTACTCGGAAGAGCTGCGCCGGCTCTAGAGGCCCTGTCCCGGAGGCCTCCGGGTCGCTGGGGGTGTATGGGATGGGCAGCGGTGCGGCGGGGGTGTCGGCTGCCCCCGCCGCACCGGCTTTTTCTCTGTGTAATCAAAGTTTCACCGGCCTGTCATGGCCCTGTAACAGTGGGGTGCTAAGATCGGTCACGACGGGACACTTCGCTCTGATGTTGACCCCCTCTACTGTGGTGGCTGTGCGGCCACATCCTCCTCGGCCCACGCTCCGGCGTGGGTCCTTTTTTTGCCTTTGGGCGGCCGGGGGTGGGGCGGTCGGCTGTGCCTCTGGACGGCCGGGGGTGCGGCCGGATGGGCCCTTGGACATCCGGGCGGACCGCCGGGCAGAATTGGCCCGGACCGGCTGGAGGAGCCTTCCGGAGGGCCGCCGAATCAATTGGTGGCCCTCCCGCCGGCGCCCGAGGGGACCTGCGCGCCCCGGCGGACAGTACCGACTGCGGAGGGAACCGATGCAGGGGGTGGAGCCGTGGGGCAGCGGATTCTGGTCATCGACGACGAAAAGCCCATCGCGGACATCCTCCGCTTCAACCTGGAGCGGGAAGGGTACGAGGTGGAGGTCGCGCTGGACGGCCGGGAGGGGCTGGAGAAGGCCCGCACCTGGAACCCTGACCTGATCATCCTGGACATCATGCTGCCCGGGCTGGACGGGTTCTCCGTCTGCCGGGAGGTCCGGGCCTTCAGCAACGTGCCGATCCTGATGCTGACCGCCAAGGAGGCGGAAGTGGACAAGGTCCTCGGCCTGGAACTGGGGGCGGACGACTACGTCACCAAGCCCTTCGGCACCCGGGAGATCCTGGCCCGGGTCCGGGCGATCCTCCGGCGGACCCGGCCGCCGGCCGCGCCGGAGGTGCGGGTGATCCGGGCCGGCGACCTGACCATCGACCTGCAGAGCTACGCAGTCTACCGGGGGCAGCAGCGGATCGACCTCACCCCCCGGGAGTTCGAACTCCTGCGGTACCTGGCGACCCACCCCGGCCAGGTCTTCACCCGGGAGGTGCTCCTCCGGGAGGTGTGGGGCTTCGACTACTTCGGCGACGTGCGCACCGTGGACGTGACGGTGCGCCGGCTGCGGGAAAAGATCGAGGTGAACCCGGCGCAGCCGGAGTACATCCTCACCCGCCGGGGCATCGGCTACTACTTCAACCGGAAGCAGTAACGGAGCCGGGCGTTGGGGCGGAGGCCCGGCGATGGGGCGATGAACCGGGCCCGGGGCAGACCGGAAGGAGGGGAGGACCCTGTTTCGGACCATCCAGCGGAAACTGGTAGCGGTCTACCTGCTCCTGGTGCTGGTGGCCATGGAACTGACCGGCCTCTACCTCTGGGCCTCCCTCCGGTCCTACTACCTGAACAGCATCCGACTCAGCCTGACCGCCCACGCCCAGCTTCTCGGCGGCATGGTGGCGGGGTACCTGGTCCGGCCGGAGGGGCCCGACCAGGAGGCGGTGGCCAACCTGGCGGCGGGCTGGCCGGCGGAGACCGGGTTTTCGGTGGCGATCCTGGACGCGGGCGGGGTGGTGCTGGGGGCCTCCCGGTCCCTGGCAGACCTGGTGGGCAAGCGCCTCCAGACCGATGAGGTGAGCAACGCCCTGGGGGGTTCCCGGGGCTCCAGCGTCGGCACCGACCCCCGGAGCGGCGAGCCGGTGTACGTGGTCGCGGAGCCGGTGATGGACTCGGGCCGGGTAGTGGGGGTGGTCTACCTCCAGGGGTCCCTCGCGCCGGCCTACGAGGTGCTCCGGAACATCCGGCGGATCCTTCTGTGGGCCACCGGCGCGGCGCTGTTGCTGACGGTGGTCCTGGGGTCGGGCCTCGCCCGGACCATCACCCGGCCCATCGAGGAGGTGACCCGCAAGGCCGCCCTGATGGCCCGGGGCGACTTCGACCAGGCGATTCCCGTCCGGTCGGGGGACGAGATCGGCCAGCTGGCGGAGATGTTCAACTACCTGGCCGGCCGGCTGAAGGAGACCCTGGCGGCCATCTCCGACGAGCGGAACAAGCTGGAGACCATCATGGCCTTCATGGCCGACGGCATCGTCGCGGTGGACCGGGAGGGCCGGGTCATCCGGGTCAACCAGGCGGCCTGCCGGATGCTGGGGGTGACCCCCGAGTCGTCCCTGGGCCGGGAGCACCACGAACTCTGGCCCAACACCGGCCTGGCCCTGGCGGTGCAGGCGGTCCTGAAGGAGGGGCAGACTGCCTCCCTCCAGCTGAACCTGCCGGGGCAGGACCGGGTGCTCCAGGCCCACATCACCCCCCTCCGGGAGCGGGGAAGCCTGGGGGGCGCGGTGGTGGTCCTCCACGACATCACCGAACTGCAGCGGGTCGAGGCGATGCGCCGGGAGTTTGTGGCCAACGTCTCCCACGAACTGAAGACGCCCCTCACCACGGTGAAGAGCTATGTGGAGACCCTGCTGGACGGCGCGGCAGAGGACCCGGACCTCCGGCAGCGGTTTCTCCGGGTGGTGGAGAGCGAGACCGACCGGATGGTCCGGCTGGTCCGGGACCTGCTGCACCTCAGCCAGCTCGACCAGGGGACGGTCCGCTGGGACATCCAGCCCTACGACCTCCCCTCCCTGGTGGAGGAGGCCCTGGCCAAGCTGGAGGTGACGGCCCAGCGGAAGGGGCTGCGGATCCACCGAGAGTGGCCCCGGGACCTGCCCCCGGCGCTGGTGGACCGGGACAAGCTCCTCCAGGTGCTCCTCAACCTCCTGGCCAACGCGATCGAGTTCACCCCCGAGGGGGGCGCCATCACCGTCCGGGTCGGCGAGGCGGAGGTCCTCTTCCCGGCGGCCGCGGCAGTGCCGGCGGCGCCGGCGCCCGGGGGGATCCCGGCGGCGGCCCAGGCGCCGGCGGGGGCACTGGCGGCCAGTGGCGCACCGGCGGCGGCTCCGGCGGCCGGAGGCATACCGGCGGCGGCTCCGGCGACCGGGGGCATACCGGCGGCGGCTCCGGCCCAGGCCCGGGAGGCCGGTCGCTACCTGGCGGTGCAGGTGCAGGACACCGGCATCGGCATCCCCCGGGACGACCTGCCCCGGATCTTCGAGCGGTTCTACCGGGTGGACAAGGCCCGATCCCGGACCCTGGGCGGAACGGGGCTTGGCATGGCCATCGCCAAGCAGATCGTCGAGGCCCTGGGTGGGCGCATCGGCATCGAGTCCGAGCTCGGCAAAGGGACGGTGGTTACCTTCACCGTGCCGGCGGCGCCGGCCTGCGACGGGTCGGGCTGGGACGGGGATGAGGAGGCGCTGCCGGGGGAGGTGGGCCCGTGAGGTGGCGGGAAGCCTGCCTCGATGCCCTCCTGGCGGTGCAGGTGGCGGCGAGCCTGGTGCTGAGCGGGCTCCTCGCCTACCGGCTCACCCCGGAGCTGCCCCTCAGCAGCCGCCCCCAGGTGGTGCCGGTGACCCCGGCCCGGTCGGTTCCCCGGGCGGACCTGCTGCAGCCGGTGCTCATCTGGGCCTACACCGAAGCAGGGGGATACGGCGGCGTCACCCCGGGGGGACTGGACTACCAGGTGGCCTGGCAGCGGGTGAAGGAGGCCATCACCCTGGCCCTGGCGCGGCTGGAACTGCCCGTGCCGGTCAGTTCCGTGGAACTGGAGGCGGCCGAGGCCCAGCCGGCGGTGGGGGTAGACCTGCCCGTGCGGCTGCCGGCAGCGGACCTGGCGGGGCTCTGGGTCCGGCAGGAGCCCGCCTGGCTCGAGGGTCGGCTGCGGCCGGACCTCTGGCCGGCCACGCCGGTGGACCGGCTGGTGATCAGCCTCGGGGAGCCCGGGGGGCTTTACCTCATGGGGCCGGCGGGGACCCTGCGGCTCTCCCTGCCGGAGGCGGCCCGGCCCGGGATGGAGGAGTTGGCTGCCGGGCTGACCGGGCCGGAAAAGGTCCCCTACCGGCGGCTCCAGCCCTCCCTGGCGGCCGGAGAGCCCGGCCCGGAGGAGGGCGGCGCTCCGGAGCCCGGCACAGAGGGCGGGGGCGGCGGGCCGGCCGGCGGCCCTGCCGGGGCGATCCGGGACCCCGGGGCACCGGCGCCCCTGCGGCTGGGCCCCTGGGTGCTGGTGCCCGACGGCCACCAGGGCCAGGCCCGACC
>QGUP01000183.1 GCA_003242505.1 Bacillota bacterium | reverse complement strand
GCTCAGGGCGATGGGCTTCTCGCAGATCACGTGCTTGCCCGCCCGGGCCGCCGCCTCCACGTACTCCCGGTGCAGGTAGGTGGGCAGGCAGATGTCCACCACCTCGACCGCCGGATCCAGCAGGAGCGCCTCATAGCTCTCCGCCGGCCGGGCCGATACCTGCCGGGCCAGGGCCTCTGCGGCCTCGGGCCGCAGGTCGTAGACCGCGACCACCTCGTGGCCCGCCTCCCGGTGGCTCTCCCCGTGGACCCGCCCCATGGTGCCGGCGCCCACAATGCCAACCCGCATCTCCATCCCCCCACGCGAACCAGGTGCCTGCTGCGGCGCAGGGCCCGACCGCTCCCGGCACTGACCAGAGGCATGACGGTTCAAGGGCACAAGGAAAGAGGGTGGACCCCCCACGCCGGCCTGACCACACCCTGGTGGGGACCACCCTCTTCCGCGACCAACTCTGAAATACCTTACCATACCGTTCTCCGCCGGACAACGGCTGTTCGCCAGGCAACGGTCCTCCGGCCCTCCGCCAGGCAACGGCCCTGGCCCGGCGGCTCCGGCTCATTCTGAGAATCTGACGACATCCTGGGAGTAGGGCGACCGAGGCCCCGGGTTGTCGAATCGAAAGGAAATCGACAACGGCCCTTGAAGGAGATCCATGGCGGCCCTGAAAAGGGTCCTGGCACTGGCCACACTTCCGGATGGGGTGATGGGGACAACGGGGCCATGGTAAAGTTACTCCTCTTGCAACTGCGGCCCAAGCAGTGGACCAAGAACCTGCTGGTCTTTGCCGCTTACGTCTTCTCCGTGGATCGGGTCGGCACTGGCGCCTTCTGGAGAGCCGCCCTCGCCTTCCTTCTCTTTTCCCTGGTCTCAGGCTGCGTCTACATCCTGAACGACTTTGTGGACCTGGAAGCAGACCGGCAACATCCGGAGAAGCGCCACCGCCCCATGGCGTCTGGCCGGCTCTCACCGGCGGTTGCCCTCGCCTTTGGCGCGGTGGCGCTTCTTGTATCCCTGGCGGCCGCTTTCCGCCTCAGCGCCGGATTCGGCTGGATCCTCGTGGGTTACTTTGCCCTGAACCTCGGCTACTCGTTCTTCTTGAAGCACCTGGTCATCGTCGACATCATGGCCATCGCCGCCGGGTTTGTGCTCCGGGCCCTGGGGGGCAGCGCGGTCATCGACGTTGCGATCACGCCGTGGTTCCTGCTCTGCGTCTTCTTGCTGTCCCTGCTGCTGGCCACCGGCAAGCGGCGGCACGAAGTGCTGCTCCTGAAGCACCAGAAGGGGCTGCACCGGAAAGTCCTCGACCAGTACTCGGTGGAATTCCTGGACCAGATCGCCGGGATCCTCACCACCGGGGCGATCCTGGCGTACAGCATGTTCACCTTCCTCTCGGGCCGGACGCCCCACCTGATGTGGACCATCCCCCTGGTCATCTACGGGATGTTCCGGTACCTGTACCTGGTCCATGTCCTGGGGCAGGGGGGCAAGCCGGAGGACCTGCTCTTCCAGGACCGGAGCCTCCTGGCCGCCGTCCTGCTGTACGGGGTCGCCGTCGTCGTGATCTTGAAGTGGTTCCCGTCGTAGCCGGCTGCTGCCGGTCTGTGCAGGGGAACGTCCAGAACCAGGAAGGAGTCGCCATGGGTCCGTTTCTCTACCTGTTGGGCTCCATCGTGCTGGGGGCCACGGGCCAGATCCTGATGAAATGGGGGACGATGCAGCCGTCCTTCGCCGCGGCGGGCTCCCTGTGGCTGAAGCTCGCCCGGGCCGCCATGACCGGCCCCATCCTGGCCGGGCTGGCCGCGTACGGGGCCTCCGCCGCGCTCTGGATCCTGGCCCTGGAGTCGGTGCCCCTCTCCAAGGCCTACCCGATGGTCGCCGCCGGCTATGTGCTGGTCTTCTTCGCGTCGATCTGGCTCTTTCACGAGCCCTTCAGCTGGACCCGGGTCTGCGGCCTCATCCTGATCGTTGCGGGGGTGTTGGTCCTTGCCCGGTCGTGACTCCCCCAGGCCGCCGGTCAGCCTGGAACTGGCCTTCTGGCTGACGGCCCTCCTCGCCCTGGCCTACGGCGCCGTCTTCCTGGCCCTCCTCCTCCGGCTGCCGCCGCAGCCGGCCACCCTCGCGGCGCTGACCGTTGCCCTGGCGGGAGCCGGGGGATGGGCCCTGCGCCGGCAGGGGATACCGGTGCGGTGGCCGGCGGTGGCCGGGGCCTGCGCGCTGGTGGCCGGCGCCGTGGTCCTCAGCGCCCGGGTCTACGACATCTCCTACGACGGGCAGGGCTACCACATGCTGGCCATCCACGCCCTCCGGGAGGGCTGGAACCCGCTGTACGAGCCTCGCTACCCCTGGTCCCTCTGGGTCACCCACTACCCCAAGGCGTCCTGGCTCACCGGCCTCTATTTCTGGACCTTCCACCCTGCCATCGACGCGGGCAAGGCAACCAACCTCATCGCCATCGTCGCTTCCGGCGCGGCGGCCCACGCCGCCCTCACCCGGGCGACGGGAAACCGGGGTCCCATCCTCGCCCTGGCGGCCATGGGCCTGGCGGCGAACCCCGTCTCGATGGCGCAGGTCTTCACCTTCTACAACGACGGGCTGCTGGGGAGCCTCCTTCTCACCTTCGCCGGGTTTCTGGCCTACCATGGGGTAGCCGGCGACCGGCTGTCGGCCGCGGGCGCGGCCCTGGCCCTGATCCTGCTGGTCAACACCAAGTTCACCGCGGTGGTCTACGGGGCCCTGTTGAGCGCTGCCTTTCTGGGGTATCTCGCCCTCTGGCGCCGGGAGCGGCTGGTGTCGGGGCTGCTCTGGCTCGGTGCGGCCGGGCTGGTGGGGGTGCTGGCCTTCGGGTACAACCCGTACGTGACCAACACCCTGGAAAAGGGACACCCCTTCTACCCCCTGGCGGGGCCGGGGAAGGTCGACATCGTGACGGGGAACCTTCCCCAGGACTTCCTCGACAAGGGGCGCTGGGAGCGGTTCTACCTCTCCCTGACGGGCAAGCCCGGAAACCCCATCCAGCCGGCCCCGTCGGAGCGGCGGGAGGCCTTCTGGAAGGTCCACCCCGGGGAGTTCCGGCAACTGTCGGTAGACACCCGGGTGGGGGGCTTCGGGCCGTTCATGCACTGGATCGCCCTGGGCTCCCTGGCCCTGGGGGCCGCGGTGCTGGCCTGGGACCGGCGCCGGGGTCTCGCCGGTCTGGCCATCGCCGGGGTCATCGCCGTGACCGTCTTCATCAACCCCGAAGCCTGGTGGGCCCGGTACGTGCCCCAGTTCTGGTGGATTCCGTTTGTCTTCTTCGTGAGCGGCTGGACCGCCCGGCACTGGGTGCCCCGGGCGGCGGCGCTCCTCCTCCTCGCCCTCATCGGGGTCAACGCGGGGGGTTCGGACCTGAGGCTCCTCGGCTATCAGGTCGTCAACAGCCAGCGGCTGGAGGCCCAGCTCGACGGCCTGAAGGCCGAGAACCGGGTGATCCGGATCAGCCGGGAGGGGCGGAACTTCATCTCCGTCCCCCTGCGGCTGGCGGAGAAGGGCATTCCCTTTGAGGAGATCCCGCCGGAGGAGGCCTGCCCGAACCCCGAGCTCATCCTGTTTACCTCCGTCCGGCGCTGCCGATGACCCGGCCCCGGTCCACAGGGCGGGAACCCGAACCGCCCGGGAACCTGACTAGATAGAAAGGCCCCCTACCGGCGCTCGATTGCTCCGCCTTTCTGCCTGACCTTATGCTGGTGTCGAGGATATGCGAAGGCAGGCGATGGGGCCGTGGCAACGGAGCGACTTCCGGCGGACCGGTGCGCGGCATGCCCGGTGCGCACCCACGGGGCGCCGTTCTGCTGGCGGGACCTGCAGGAGCAGATGGCGCTCCTGGGCGCCGTCGGCATCGAGCGGCGGTATGCGCCGGGGGAGGCCATCTACCGGCAGGGCGACCCGGCGGATGGCTGGTGGATTGTGCGCCGGGGCCAGGTGCTGGAATACATGGTCGACCCGGACGGCCGGGAGCAGATCATCCGCCTGGCGCCGGCGGGCAGCGTCTGCGGGATGTCGGGCCTGGGGCCGGGGTCGACCCACTGGGCCAGCGCCCGGGCCGGGCGGCGGGGCGCGGACACCTATTTCATCCCCCGGGAAAGAGGGCAGCGGCTGGCGGAGGCCAACCCTGCCATCGTCTATGCCCTGCTGGCCGGCATGGCCGAGGAGGTGCGCCTGGCCTATCACAAACTCCACGGCCTCGCCATGCGTCCCGCCCGGGCCGGGGTGGCCCACGTCCTGCTGTCGGCGACGGAATGCACACCCGACGGCCAGTCGGTGGTCACCCTCTCCCGCAGCGAGATCGCCTCCATGGCCGGCGTGGCCGTGGAGACCGCGGTCCGGATCCTGCAGGATTTCCGGTCCCGGGGGGTGATTGAGGACCGGGGGTACCAGCAGATCGGGATCTGTGACCCTTGTGGTCTACACGCCATCGCCGAAGGTCTAGACGCAGAATAGTCACCCTAGTTGATCTTCATCAATGCGGACTTGGTGGACCGGCTGCCACACTGGAGATGGCAGCCGGTTCATCTATTTCCGCCCTATCTGGAGTCGGGCCGGCTGATTCGCCCCCTTTGGGGTGGGCCGGCCGATGGGCGGGCTGGCCGATCCGCTTTGCCAACGCGCTTTAAGGAGGGAACGCCATGAACCTGTTCGACAAGGCCGTCCTTCTCATCACCGGGCTGACGGCGCTCTACATGGTCTGGCGGTTCGCCCAGGACCTCCAGGCCGGCAGGCGTCCGCCTCTCTCCGCCGCGTACTACATCACCGCCTTCTCGGTGCTCCTGGCCTCGGGCCTCCTGCTCATCGCCTTCGGGTACGGCATCCTGGAGAGCCGGATGGTGGTCGTGGTCGCCAGCCTGATCCCCGTTGCCCTTTCCCTCGGGCTGGTCACCGAGCATGCGCCGTCCTACGGGCGGGCCTACACCATCTTCGCCGTGCTGGGCCTGATCGCCCTGGCGGCTGTCTTTTATCCACATCTCCGACCCCCCGAGACGTACTTAGTTT
>QGUP01000182.1 GCA_003242505.1 Bacillota bacterium | reverse complement strand
CCTTAAAATCCCGAAGCACCGCAAGCCTTTCACCGAGGAGGAACTGGTCCGGCTGGGCACCCTCACCCCCGACGCCAGCGCGGTCCTCCGGCAGGCCGTGGAGGCCCGGCTGAACATCGTCATCTCCGGGGGCACCGGCTCCGGGAAGACCTCCCTGACCAACTACCTGGTCTCCCTCATCCCTCCGGGGCAGCGGACCATCACCTGCGAAGAGGTGGCGGAGATCCAGACCGACCGGTTCCACCACGTCTCGATGGAGAGCCGGCCGCCCAACACCGAGGGCCGGGGCGAGGTGACCCTCCGGGACCTGGTGATCAACGCCCTCCGGCAGCGGCCGGACCGGATCATCGTCGGCGAGTGCCGGGCCGGGGAGGCCTGGGACATGATCCAGGCCATGTCCACCGGCCACCCGGGCTCCATGACCACCGTCCACGCGGACGAGGTGGAAGAGGCGGTGGAGCGGCTGGTGAACATGGTGCTGCTGGCGGGCAAGGACCTTCCCGTGCCCGTGATCCTCCGGCAGATCGCCCTGGCCGTCGACCTGATCCTGCAGATGATGCGGCTGCCCACCGGGGAGCGAAAGGTCGTGGAGGTGGTGGAGGTGGCCGGGGTCGGAGAGGACGGCCGGCCGGTGCTCCGCCCCATCTACAAGCTCAATCCGGCAACCGGCCGCCTGGAGCCCACGGGCCTGCGCTTTACCCGGGCGGCGGAGCGGGCCCGGAAGTACGGGATGACCCTCAGGGTCTTCGGATTGCCGGAGGAGGAATGAGGGGCGATGCTCCAGGCCGGACTGGCCGCCGCCCTGGCGGCCTTGGCTTCCGTCCTCTTCCTGACTGGGCTCCGGCAACTCGTGGCCCGGCGGGCCGGCGGAGCCCACGCCATCGAACGCCGGATCCGGGGCGGCGAGAGCGCCCTGGAGTCCAGTAGCGAAGAGGAGCTGCCGCCGGAGGACCGGCAGAGTTTCCTGGACCGGGCCGCCCTGGTGGGCCTCTCTTCCGGCGCGGTGGCCTTCCTGGCCGGGGCAGGGACAGTGGGGGCGGCGCTCCTCCTCTGGGCCCTGGTGGATGCTCCCCTGCTGGTCCTCCTGGCCGGCGCCGGGGGGGCGGTGGGGCTGCCGGCCCTGGTGGTCCAGGTCCGGGAGCGGCAGCGCCTGACCCTGCTCAACACCCAGTTTCAGGCGGCCCTGGAGCAGATCGTGGCCGGGCTGCGGGCCGGGGTGACCCTCCACCAGGCCCTGGAGCACGTCACGGCGGAAAGCCCGGAGCCCCTGGGGGCGGAGTTCCGGCTGGTGGCCCGGACCATGGGGATGCGGCCGGTGGACGAGGCGATCCAGGTGCTGCCCCAGCGGATCCCCACCCGGGAGGTGGAGCTTTTCGCCACCGCGGTGGCCTTCCACAGCCAGTCCGGCGGCAGCCTGGCCGACGTGCTGCTGAAGGTCGCAGACCTCACCCGGGAGCGGCAGACCTTCCTCAAGCAGGTCGAGGCCCTCACCGCGGAGGGGCGGATGACCTCCTGGCTCCTCGCCGGCATGCCGGTGCTGCTCCTGGGGATGTTCCGGATTTTGGTGCCCGGGTTCATGGAGCAGGTGACCCGGAGCCTCCTGGGCCAGCTCATCATCGGAGCCGCCCTCGGGATGGTGGCCGCCGGGGTGGTGGTGATCCACGGGATGATCGCCCGGCTGACCAGGGGGGTGATGTGAGGGTTGACCGGGGGGTGATGAAGGGTGGAACTGCTGGCGGCCTTCCTGGCTTTCCTGGCGGTGGGGCTGGCGGCCATGGGCGTCGCCGAGGTCCTCCAGGCCCGGCGCCGGCTGCCTCTGCCGTTCCTCGGTCCTGAGGAGCCGGCGGCCCGGACGCCGGCGCTGTGGGAGGTCTGGGCAGGACTGGCCTCTTCGCTCTTCGGTCCCGGTCGGGTGGCGGCGCTGGAGCGAAAGCTGGTCTGGGCCGGCCGGCCCTTTGGGTGGACCGGCGAGCAGATGGCGTCCCTCCAGGTCGGGGCTGCGGTGGGGGCCGTCTTCCTCCTCCTGCCGCTGGGGTACCTGGGGCTGGGTCCTGGAGGCATCCTCTTCGCAGCCCTGGGCGGTCTGGTCGGGTACATGGCTCCCCAGGCGATCGTCGACCGGCGGGTGGAGCAGCGGCAGCGGAGCCTCGCCCGGGATCTGACCACCGCCATCGACCTCATCGCGGTGGGGGTGGAGGCCGGAATGCCCCTGGCGGAGGCCATGCGGCAGGTGGCGCTGCGGATGCCGGAGCCCCTCAGGGGGGAACTGCTCCGGACCGTCCAGGAGATGATGGCCAGCACCCGGGAGCAAGCCCTGGCGGCCATGGCCGAGCGGACCGGGCTGCCGGAGGTCTCCCGGCTCGCCTGGATCCTGCAGCAGGGCGCCCGGTACGGCACCCCGGTGGCCCAGACCCTCCGGCAGTACAGCGCCGACTTGCGCCGGATCCGGGGCCTGGACCTCCAGGCCCGGGCGGCCTCCCTGCCGGTTCTGATGCTGGGACCGATGTTCCTCTTCGGCCTGCTGCCGCTCATGATCATCATCCTGGGTCCCGTGGTGATGCAGCTGGCGGCGGCCTTTCGCATGTAGAACGACGACCACGGAGGACAGGATGGTAAAGAATGGAAAGGAGGATGCGGGATGCTGACACTGGTGCGGTCCATGTGGAGATACACCCGGGCCCGGTGGGGGCTTATCCAGTCCGACCGGGGGGCAAGCCTGGCGGAGTACGTGCTGCTGGTGGGGTTTATTGCGGTCATGGTGATCGGCGCCGTGATCTTGTTCCGGGAGGCCATTCAGGGCGCTCTGGAGCGGGCTGGCAACGACTTGAAGGACTTCCGGTGAACCATGGACGTCGCGAGGGGTGTCCAGGGTGACGGAGCGGCAGTCTCCAGAGTGGCGGTCTCGGAACACGAAAGTGCCCCGGCCTTCCCGCCAGCCCCGGCGGCTGCGGCCGTTTCCGCGGACCACACCCAGCTTCCGACGGACCCTACCCCACGGAACGGCGAACGGGCCGTGGCTTGCCCAACGGGGCAGTGCGATGGCGGAGACCGCCATCGCACTGCCCCTGGTCGTCGGCCTGGTTTTCGCCACCTTCGCCGTCGCCTGGGCGGCCACGGCCAAGGCGGTGGTGATGGCCGCGGCCCGGGACGCGGCCCGGGTTTACGCTGCCTACACCTGGGACGATCCCCGCTACGGGGCCCAGGGCCACTCCCACGCGGAGGCGGAGGCCACCGCCCGGGCCGAAGACGCCCTCAGGCTGGCGGGCTTCAATCCGCAGCGCCTGCAGGTGACACTGAAGCCCAGGGACCCCGGGCCCGGGTACGTGACCGCCGAGGTCCGCTACCCCCTGAAGCTGCCCTTCGGGGGAGGGGCGGGGATCCTGAAGGGGGTGAGTTCCGAATGGTTCCTGACGGGCAGGGCGGTGGCCCGGCTCGAGCGGCAGGAACTCTTCCGGTAGCCCGGGGGGCTTGCGGGCAGCCCTTCTGGTGGCGGGAGGACCGGGGCTCGGCCTTCGCGGAACTGGTCCTGACCCTGCCCATCCTGGTCGGGCTGCTCATGGCCATTCTGGTCTTGAGCCAGGGCCTTGCCACCAAGATGGCCGTCATGTCCGCCGCCCGGTTGGCCGCCCGGCAGTACGCGATCACAGGTAGTAGGGCGATGGCCGACTCCGTGGCCAGGCAAGAGATGGAAGATGCCGGATTTGACCCCGGCCGGATCAAGGTGGATATCGAGCCCAAGGAGTTTGTCACCGTCACCGTCACCTACCGGCTGCCCTTGCCCTTTGCCGGGAGCACCCTCCTCCGGCTCCCCGATGAGTGGGAGATTCCTGGCCGGGCGATGTTCCGCCGAGGTGGGTGACGGCGTCAGCAGTCCCAGAAGATGGCCCGATCCCCGGGAGGTGGGACCGGAGGTGATGGGGATGCACAGTCGGGGGCGACGGCACCCGCCCCGGATATCCCGGCGCCCGGGCCGGAGCGGCTGGCAGGACCAGACAGGCAGCGTGATGCCTGCGGTGGTGATCTTCACCACGATCCTGCTCCTCGGGCTGGCGGTGCTGTGGGACTGGGCCCGGGTGCAGATTCACTGGCGGGGGTTGCAGACCGCGACGGACGCCGCGGCCCTGAGCGCTGCCCTGAGCGGCGAGCGGTGGACCCAGCTGTACATCACCCGGTACATCTGGGTGGAACACGACCCCTGCTGCGACGGGAACACGGACCCCTCCTGCACCCCCTGCCCCTACTACAAACAGGACTACGACGACATCCCGGATCTGCGGGGGCGGGATGCCGAGCTCTTTGCCGCCGGCGGCTGGGGACCGGAGGGGTGGCGGACCCGGGCCAACTGCGCCAACTACGACGGCTGTATTGCGGAAATCCTGGACCGGTGGGTGGAGTACGACTGGCTCAGCGCCGAGCAGGCGGCCCAGGCCGCGTTCAACGCCAACGCCCGGGAGATGGGGATGGCCAGGGGCGGGTTCGCCTGGGAACTGGACTGGGTCTCCGTGGAGGACCGTTTTGGCCCGGCCTCCCGCCGGCCGCCGGAGCCCGGCTGGTGCAGCCGGCTCCTGGAGGAGGACACGGTGGAGGTGGAAGCCCACGGCACCACCACCTTTGACCTCCTGCCTTCCCTGGCCGGGCTGGTGGCGCAGCGGTACCACGCCTGGTCCACCGCCCGGGGCGCCTGGCCGGGGGTCACCACCCCGGTCCATCCGCCGGACCGCCCGGAAGTGTGGCGGTCGACCTGGGATGACGTCTGCCGGTGAGCCTGCCGCTGCAACAAAGGGCACACCGGCACCAGACCCCAGCAAAGCAGCACGACCCCCGGCGCCTGGGCGGCGCCGGGGGTCGAGGCGCGGCATGGCCGGGGCCTAGGGCCGGAAGGGCCTGCGGATGGGCATCCCCGGGGCGGGGGGTGGGACGTAGTTCAGCGGCTCGTCGAAGACAATGTAGTCGAGGTTGACCATCAGCAGCAGGTAGCGCTTGCCGGTCTCCGGGTCGCTCAGGGTGTGGTGGTCTCGGTGCGGGGGCTCCACCCGCTGCCGG
>QGUP01000181.1 GCA_003242505.1 Bacillota bacterium | reverse complement strand
GGCCGAGGCCGCCCGGGGCTGAGGCTGAAGGCCGGGGCGCCCGGGGCCACCGCCCGAAGCCGGGGCAGCGGCAAGGTCCCGCCGGAGCCGGAAACGGCAGTCGAAATGGGGCAGGCCGGGGACCCAATCCCCGGCCTGCCCTGCTTTTCGGCGGTCCGGATGGACCGCCGCTCACCTACCCGAGCCGGACCGCGGTGCCGCTGGCGGTGACCATCAGCATCCCGTTGCCCTGGCCCAGGACCTCGTAGTCGATATCGACCCCCACCACCGCATCGGCCCCCAGCCGCCGGGCCTGCTCGGCCATCTCCGCCAGGGCCACCTGCCGGGCCTCCTGGAGCTTGGACTCATAGGTCCCGGCCCGGCCGCCGAGGAAGTCCGCCAGGCTGGCCATGAAGTCCCGGAAGACGTTGGCGCCCATGATCGCTTCGCCTGCGACGATACCCAGGTACTCCCGGATGGGCCGGCCCTCCACCGTAGGGGTTGTGGTCAGAAGCACCCACACCTCTCCCTTGCCTGCAAGGTGGTTCCACAGAAAGAGACAGCGAGGCCGGGCCCGAAGGTTCGGACCCGGCCTGAAAAAGGCGGGGGTCGGCGGTGGCCGGCCCGACCGCCCGGATACCGCCCGTGGCTACCGGAGCTTCCGGACGACGATCTCGTCGTAGCCCTTGTGCTCGATGACACCGACCAGCTCGTGGCCCGCCTTCTGGACCCACAGGGGGATGTCACGCTTGGAACCGGAGTCGGTGGAGAGGACGGCGATGGTCTCGCCCACCTTGGCCTCCTTGACGGCCCGGATGAGCTCCATCATCGGGCCCGGGCAGAAGCTGCCCCGGGCGTCGATCACCTTGTCTGCCATGGTCAGATCACCTCCAGGTCCTGGAAAAACTAGATGAAGAGGGTCATCTTGCCTTCCTTGGCGGTGGTGATGAACTCGCCGACGCCCACCACCCCGTCCACCACGTCCTCCAGGTCCTCAAGCTTCAGGCCGAAAAGGTCCATGGTCATGCCGCAGGCGTAGACCTTGACGTTGCCCAGCTCCTTGGCGGTGCGGAGGTTGTCGAGAAAGCTTGGTACCTTCTTCTCCGCCATGATCTGCTTCATTTGCTCCGCCATGGCCTCGTACTCCTTGCTGATGGGTAGGGACTGGGCAGCGCCCTTCCGGAAGGCCAAGAGCCCCCAGAAGGTGAGGAAGATGTTCACCTCCAGCCCCATGGCCACCGCGCCGGACGCCAGGATCCCCACGGGCATCAGCTTGTCCAGGGTACCGGAAAAGACCACCATCGAGAGCCTCTCCTGCACCATCGTCGGCACCTCCGTTCCAGGTTTACCGGTCATCCGAAAGGGCCTTCGGCACGTGCCTGGCCACCGCCAGCAGGAACCTGAGGCTCCGCTGGACCTCCGGGTCCCGGAGAGCCCGGATCAGGCCGAAAAGCCCCAGCCGGCCGGGATCGGCGGCGGCCTCCGCCCCGGCCTGGCGGAGGGCCGCTGCGAGGGCGGGGGCCCGGTCCGCCAGCCCGGAGCTGACCGCCAGGTCCCCCACCTCGGCCACGGACCGGAGGGTATCCGCCGCCCGCTGCACCATGGCATCGCTGAGGGAGTGGCTCAGGGCCCCGAGGGCCCCGGCCAGGTCCAGCAGCAGGTCCAGGGCGCCGGTCCGGTCCAACTCTTCAAGCCGCCGAAGCAGCCGGGTGAGGGCCGGGGCGCTGGTGCGGACCTGCTCGGCCAGGGCCAGCACCTCCGGGCTGGTCAGGGTGTCCAGCACGTTGCCGAGCCGCTCCGCCAGGGTCGCCAGCCGGTCGACAGTCCCCGGGGTGAGGGCGGCCTCGACCGCCCCGGCCAGACCCCTGGCCTCCTCCATTGCCTGCGCTCTCGCCTCCACGGGATCCCCTCCCTACAGGACGGCCTTGAGGTTCAGCCAGTGGATCCGGTTATAGGCCTGCTTGAGGAGATGGACCCACCGGGTGGGCGGCGTCACCTGCGGCGGGTGGGTGTAGTCGAAGGTGATGTAGGTGGCACGGTCCAGGCCCGTTTCGATGAAGCAGAAGGCCTTGCCGTTGTACCGGTGGGATGGGCTCCCGCCGGTGAGGAGACTGACCAGGTTCGCCGCCAGCACCTCCGCCTGGAAGTGGGCCACGGAACCGGCCTTGGAGACGGGAAGCCCCGTGGCGTCCCCGATGGCGAAGATGTTGTCGTAGCGGCCCACCTGCAGGGTGTGCCGGTCGGTCGGAATCCAGGTGTCGCCCCCGGTCAGCCCCGAATCCCGGGCCAGGGTGTCGCCCCGGTGCGGGGGAATCACCACCAGCAGGTCGTAACCCAGGGTGGTCCCCTCGAGGGAGGTGACCTCCTGCTTCACCGGGTCCACCGACTCCAGGTTGAAGAAGGTCTCCAGCCGGATCCCCCGCTTTTCGAACTCCGCGGCCGCCCAGTCGGCAACACTTTCGATGCTGTGGGCCCGGCCCAGGGGGAAGGCGTAGACGATCTCGGTCTTGTCCCGGATCCCCCGCTCCCGGGTCCACTCGTCGAGCAGGAAGGTGAACTCCAGGGGCGCCACCGGGCACTTGTAGGGCAGCCCCGCGGCGATGACCACCCGGCCGCCGGAGAACCGGGCCAGAGTCTCCCGGAGCCGGAGCGCCCCGTCGACGGTGTAGAACCAGTGGCCTCCCTCCGCCAAGCCGGGCACCTGGGCCACGTCGACGTGAGAGCCGGTCGCCAGCACCAGGTAGTCGTAGGTGAGCCGCCGGCCGCCCCGGGTGGTCACGGTCCGGGTCTCGGGGTCGATCCGCTCCGCCCGGTCGTGGAGGAAGGTGACGCCGGGCACCAGGAGGTCCCGCACCGGCCGGATGAGGTCCTGGAGCTGCACCCGGCCGAAGGGAATGTAGAGGAGCCCCGGCTGGTAGAGGTACTCGTCCCGGTCACCCAGCAACGTGACCCGGACCTCACCCCGGGCGATCTCCCGGGCCAGTTGCCGGGCGACCTGGTTGGAGAGCATCAGCCCACCGGTGCCTGCGCCGACCACCAAGAGTTCCTTGGCCATGCGACTCTCCCCCTGATCGCCTGAGGATGTGCGGAGAACGTAGGAGCAGTAGGAACCGGACACCTCCATAATACCCATACCCGTACAGGTATGCAAGGGGCCTGTGATGCAAGGGGCCTGTGGCACCGCCCGGTCATCCCACTTCGCTACCGGGGCTCCGGCGTAGCGATCCCAGGAAGAGGCTTCCTCGCAGGCCCCCCGTCGGGCCCAGCATTCCCGGGGGGCTATCGGCCGGCGGAGCCCGGGGGGTGCACCGGCCCCGGCTCGACGCAGGCGGGGTCTACTGTGGGAGCCCCTGCCGGCATAATCCTGGCAGAGATGCGGTTGGCGTTGGTGGGGTGCCAGGGGCGAATCGGGGTAACAAGGGAGGAGAAGCGGGGTGGCAGGCGGGCGGATCGGGCAGGCCTTGGGCCTGCTGGGGGGATTGGCCCTCCTGGCGGCGGTGCACCTGGAGGGGGCCGTCCGGACCGTGGCCGGGGCGCCAGCGGGGGTTTTCGGGGCGTTTCCGGCAGCAGCCCCGGTTGCCAACCCCGGGGCAGCAGGGGAGGGGAACCCGGCCCCGCCCCTCCGGCCGGCAGGCAAGCCCCGGTCCCTTACCCAGGGGACCGGGCTGGACGGGTTTCCGGACTGGTCGCCGGACGGCCGGCAGATCGCTTTCATGCGGGACGGGCGGATCTGGCTCCTCCCCGCCGCGGGGGGTGAGCCCCGGCCCATCACCGGGGCCGGCCGAGGGTGGGATGTGGCCCCGGCCTGGTCCCCCGACGGCCGCCGGATCGCGGTGGTCCGGCTGGACCCGGAGGAGGAGGGACCAACCCGGGTGGTACTCGTCGACCCGGCCGCCGGGCGGGAGGAAGAGGTCCTCTCCACCCGGGAGCCGGTGGGGTACCTGGCCTGGGCACCCCACGGAGGCGCCATCGCCTACACCGCCGGTTCCCGGCTGGAGGTGTTGGAACTGGAAAGCCGGCGGGCCCGAATCCTGGTCCGGGTCGGCCCGGAGGAGGACCTCCTGGCCGGAGGCCTGGCCTGGAGCCCCGACGGCCAGTGGCTCCTCTACGCCGTCGGCCCCAGACGACCCGGAGTCGGGCGGTACAACCTCTTCCGGGTGCCGGCGGCCGGGGGTACCCCCGAGGCTCTGACCCAGGACGGGGGACTGATGCCCGCCCTCGCCCCCGACGGCCGGCGCCTGGCCTACCGGCGGCCCGCCTCTCCGGCGGGGATTGTGGTCATGGACCTGGTCACCGGGACCTCGGCCTTCTGGGCCCAGGACAGCGGCGGGGTCCGGCACTTCCATCCCCGCTGGTCCCCGGACGGGCAGCGGCTCGCCCTCTCCCGGCTGTCGCTCCAGGGGAAGGGCGGCAACGTGCACCTTTCCTCCCACCTGGTCGTACTCCAGTAGAGTGGGGGGTGGTGCACCCATGGCCGGGATCCTCGACCTGGCCACCCGGCTGGGCAAGGCCCTGAAGGAGAGCCCGGAGAACCAGGCCTACCAGGCCGCTTACAAGAGGGCCAAGGCCGACCGCAAGGCCGAAGCGCTGCTGAAGGACCTGGCCCGCCGGCAGATGGAAATGGCCGCTGCCCCGGGGCAGCGGCCGGATCCGGCGAAAGTGAAGGAGCTGGAGCAACTGGCCAAGGCCGCCCAGGCCAATCCCGTCGCCCGGGAGTACCTGGAGGCGGAGGCCCGGTTGAACCAGCTTTGGTACGAGATCCTCCGGGCGGTGGCCCGGGCCCTGGGGGCGGAACTGCCCCGGACCCCCGGCGCCAGGGGATAAGGCCGCGGTCATGCGGCGGTGATCCGCCCCTCCCGGTAGCAGGGAGCCACCGGGAGGACATCGAGCCGGGCGCACCAGTCCAGGTCAGCGGCCAGTCCGAGCTCCAGAAGCCGCCGGCCATGGTCGGTCTGGTGGAAGAGCTCGGCCAGCCGGCCCTCCCAGTGCCGGAAAAGGGCGACCGCGGCCAGGGCGAGATCGTTTCCCGGCACCCCGATCCCCCTGGCCGCTAGCCCATCCACCAGGG
>QGUP01000180.1 GCA_003242505.1 Bacillota bacterium | reverse complement strand
GGAGGTCCGGGCCGGGCAGTCCCCCCGGTACCGGGTCTCCCTGGCGGAGGGCCGCCCGGCCATCTCCGGCCGGATCCCGGTGGAGGTGGAGGTCCAGGGGATCTCCAGCGGCGTGGACTACAGCCGTCCCGAGCACCAGGAGGCCCTGGCAAAGGCGGTGCAGGCGGAGATGGAGGCGGGGATCCGGAAGCTCATCCGCCGGGCCCAGGAGGAGTGGCAGAGCGACGTCATCGGCCTGGGGCTCCGGGTCGCCCCCCTCTTCCCCACCTATGACCGCTGGAACGCCTACGGGTGGGACGAGCAGTTTCCCCAGGCCGAGATCGACATCCAGGTGGAGGTCAATCTCCGCCGGTTCGGGATGCAGCTGCAGCCGCCGGGGCCGGGGAGGTGAGGCGCCGTGTTCACCCTGTTCAACGTCGCCGCCCTGGCCGTCATCCTGGCCATCGCCCTCTACACCCTGGCTTACGCCTGGTGGGCGCTCCGGTGGGGACTCCGGTGGGGAGCCGTGGGCCTGGCGCTCCTGGGGCTCCTGGCCGCCGTCCTGCCAACGTGGCTGCTCCTGGGCCGGCGGTAGGGGCCGTCACGGGCCAGGGCTCCTGGACCGGCGGCAGGGGCCATTGCAGCACCAGGGTTCCCGGCCCAAGGGTGGCTAACCCAGGGTCACGGCAGCAGCAGCCAGGGTCACAGCAGCCCCGCCCGGGCCAGGATCCCCCGGAGTTCCTCCCGGGCCGCCGGGTCGAGGGGCAGGAGCGGCCGGCGGGGCGGGCCGCCATACAGCCCCCGGAGGTCCATGGCCGCCTTCACCCCCGGGATCCCGAACCGGGCGGTCACCGCCTCGTTCACCGGCGTGAGGGCCGCCTGCAGCCTGCGGGCCGCTTCCCACTCCCCAGACCGGAAGAGCCGGTAGAGCCGGACGGTCTCCGCCGGGGCCACGTTGGCCAGGGCCAGCACCCCGCCGGCGGCGCCGACAGCCAGGGCCGGGTAGAGGGCGCTGCCGTGGCCGACAAGAACCGACCATCCCGGCGGGCACCGGTCCACGTAGCCCTGGAGGCGGACCACGTCGCCGGAGCTGTCCTTCAGGCCGCAGATGTTCGGGTGGTGGGCAAGCTCCACCACCAGGTCCGCCGGCAGGTCGTAGCCGGTGAACCTGGGCACGGAGTAGAGGACCACCGGCACCGGCGACGCCTCCGCCACCTCGAGGTAGAACCGCCGGAGGACCTCCCGGGTCATCATGGGCTTGTAGTACGAGGGGCTGACCACCAGGACCGCCGCCGCCCCGTGCCGGGCGGCAAACTCCGCCAGCCGGATCACCGCCCGGGTGGACTCCGCCCCCACCCCCACCAGCCCCAGCCGCCCGGGGGGCAGGGCCTGGAGGCCGGCGGCGATGACCGCTTTCTTCTCCTCCTCGTCCAGCAGGGGGTACTCCCCGTTGGAGCCCAGCAGCACCACCCCGTCCACCCCGGCGGCGACCAGGGCCTGGATGTTGGACTGGAGCGCGTCCAGCTTCAGTTCCCCCTGCTCGTCAAAGGGCGTTGGCACCGGCGGGAAGATCCCCGTGATCCGCACCACTCCATCCCTCCTGTGCTTGTGCCCTCATACACAAAGCCCCCCGGCCACCGCCGGGGGACCCCTTTACGACTCCTGCTTGTCCGTCCCTTTCGGGTCGGACTCCTTCCTGTCCGACCCCTTCGGTTCCGGGCCGGCGCCGGCCCCTTCGTCCTTCAGGGCGCTCTTGAACTCCCGTACGCCCTGACCTAACCCCCTGGCCAGCTGGGGCAGCTTGGAGCCGCCGAAGAGCAGAAGGATGACAAAGAGAATGAGCAGGATCTCGACGGGTCCCAGCCGCTGAAACATCGGGCCACTCCCCTCTTGGCTTGTGCAATCCCGAAATCCTTGTAACCCCTTTGCTCCTGCACCCAATAAGCATCTGCAAAGGGCAGGATCCCGACTCCAGTTGGGCCGGGCCTTTCTTCGCTTTTTACCCGACAATCTCCTGCCCGCGCCGGACCGGAAGCCGCAATGGCAGCAGGCCCACCCGGCCGGGTGGGCCTGCTGCCATTCTCCTGGGGGCTCTCCCGAGCGTTCCACCGAGGCTCTCCCGTGAGGCTTTCCCGAGTGGCTCTCTCGGTAGTCTCTCCCGAGAGGTTACTCGTCAGCCTCCACGGCCAGGGCCACGACCCCGCCGGAAAGCCAGGTGACGGTCACCGTCGCCCCGGCCTCCAGGTCGGCGTAGCGGATGGCCTTGCCGTCTTCGGTCACCGCCACCCGGGGCGAGACCGGCAGCTCGGCCCGGCGGCCGCCGACCCGGACGATCACCGAATCTGGCCGGCCGTCCTTGAGCGCCCGGGAGAGGAGCTCAGCGGTGAAGACGACCTCGCTCTCCTCGGGGTCCAGGGCCAGGGACTCGGCCTCGAGGACGTCGCCGTCCCAGGTGCCGGCCACCAGCACCCGCTGCCCCCGGGCCAGGACCTCGAGGTCCAGCTTCAGGTCCTTGAAGACCACGCCGTCGACCTCGTCCACCCGGACCTCCACCTGCTGGGGCCGCTGGCCGTCGTCCCCGTAAAGCCAGAAGGCGCTCTCGTCGAGGTCGACCCGCTGGACCCGGCCGGTCCGCTCCACCAGGGTCCGGTCGGCCTCCAACCGGTCGATCCGGACCACAGTGTCGCCCTGGAGGGTCAGCCGGACCTCATCCCCGGGCTGCAGGTCCTCGTAGTCGATGGCCTTGCCGTTCTCGTAGACCCGCAGGTCCGAGGCCAGCCGGTAGGACCGGAAGAGGCCGTCCACCTCGAGGAGGATCCGGGTCTTGCCCAGGCCCGCCACCTCGCCCTGGACCTGGGACCGCTCGGGCTCCACCTTCCCGGTGCCGACGAGGAAGATCACCCGGCCCTCCTCGTCGAGCTGGGCGATCACCTGGTCGCCCACCTTCAGGTCCCGGAGGCTCGCCTCCTTGCCGGCGATGAAGACCAGCACATCCGGCGCGACGGGATAGGTGACCCCGTCCGGGTTGGACCGGGTGATCAGGGTGATCCGGGGCTGGGCGCCGGTCTTCACCTCGGCCACGGTCCCCCGGACCTGCCGGACGTCGGCGGGCTCTTCCGCCCGGCGGTCAAACCGGTCCAGGAGGGCGGCCCACTCCGCCCGGGTCACGGGCTGGTAGGGCCGGAAATCCCCCTCGGGGTAGCCGCTCACCAGACCGTTCTCCACCGCCAGGGCGACGTAGCCCCTGAGTTCGGGGGGAATCTGCCCGGCGTCGGTGAAGGGCAGCGACGCCCCGGCCCGGGCCCTGGCCTCCGCGTCAAGCCCCGCGGCCCGGACCAACATTACCGCCGCGTCCAGCCGGTTGAGCGGGCTGAGGATGTTCAGGAAGCCGTCGGTGGGAACCAGGAAGCCCTGGGCCAGGGCCACCTGGACGTAACCCCGGCCCCAGTCGGGCACGAGGTTCCCGTCCCGGATCTCCCACACCAGCTTCTGGCCGGGGCCCTTGCTCTCCACCTTCAGCCCGTGCTTGTCCCACTTGAACTCGAAGTGCTCGCCCCGGTACTGGACCTTGTACTCGATCTTCTTGCCGCCGACCTTGAACTCCCACTTGCCGCCCTCCAGGTGGCCGGACCACTTGCCGTCCTTGACGGCAGGCTCCAGCCCCAGGGCCCGGACCAGCATCACCGCCGCCTCCAGTTTGGTCACCAGCCGCTGCGGGGCGATGTAGCCGCTGGGATCCCCGAGGATGACGCCCCGGAGGACCATCCGGGCCAGGGCCTCGTTGGCCCAGTAGCCGTCCTGCCAGTCCTTGAAGGCTAGCCGCACCTGGACCGGCTCTTTCCCGTGCCTGGGGTCCTTGTCCGGTCCCTTTGCCAGGACCGGGGCAGCGGTCCCCAGCACCAGGCTGCCGGCGACAAGGCCGGCCAGGATCTTTCGGCGCATCGACACGGTGGTTCCGCCTCCCCCTTGGAAGTCTTCCACCACACCATTCGCCAGGGGGAGAGCGGCTGTGGGGGTGGGCGGACCCAGGTCCGGTATGGGCAGCCCTAGATCCGGTCGGGGTAATCCGCGATGATCCCGTCGACCCCTGCCATCCGCATCAGGGCCGCCGCCTCGGGCCGGTCCACGTCCCAGGCGTAGACCTCCAGGCCGGCGGCATGGGCCGCCTGCACCACCTCCGGGGTGACGAAGTACCACGCCGGGTGCAGGGCATTGGCCCCGATGGCCCTCGCCATGCCCACGGGGTCAAGGGGATGGCACAGGTAGAGGACCCCCAGGGAGAGGTCCGGCGCCAGCTCCCGGAGCCGGCGGAGGCCGTGGTGGTCAAAGGAGGAGACCTGGACCCGGTCCTGGCACCGGTGGCGGCGGATCGCCTCCAGCAGCGCGGCCTCGATCCCGGGGTAGTGGATCGAGCCGGCCTTCATCTCGATGAACAGCCGGGTGCCCGCGGGGGCGGTCAGTTCGATGACCTCGTCCAGGGTCGGCACCCGCTCCCCCCGGAACTCCGGCCCCCACCACCCGCCCGCGTCCGCGGCTCGGACCTCCGCCAGGGTCAGGTCCCGGATCAGCCCCTTCCGGTCCGTGGTCCGGTCGAGGAACGGGTCATGGATCACCACCAGGTGGCCGTCCCGGGTCATGTGGACGTCGAGTTCCACGCCGTCGCACCCGAGTTCCAGGGCCTTCCGGAAGGAAGCCAGGGTATTCTCCGGGGCGTACCCCGCCGCCCCCCGGTGGCCAATCCGCATCGGCATCGGTCATCCCATCCTTTCCCGGTTTGCTCGCCGGCGAGTGCTGGACGCAATAGAGGGTAGGAAAACGCCGCCGGCGGTCACCCGTGGAACCAGTCAACATAAGATGCATCAGAACCTATCTTGCCGGCAGCGAGTCTGCCGGACGGTCTGTGTAGGAGGTGCCCCATGAGCGAAAGAGGCGTTGTTTCGGTAAGGGTGAAGCCTGTACCCAAGTCCCACCATGCCGGGGCCTCCGTTCATCCCATCGGGTGCAGCTGCTCCACCTGCGGCCCCGTCCAGGGCGTCGTTCACGACCGGGGTCACCGCTGGGGCAAGCAC
>QGUP01000179.1 GCA_003242505.1 Bacillota bacterium | reverse complement strand
TCACGCCGCCCCCTTCACCCCGCCGCGCTACGCCTTGCCTCGCTGCCCGCCACTTTGCCCTCTGCCTGGCTCCGGCCCGCCACCCGCCGGCATCAGGGGCCCGAACCAGACGGGCATCCCCTCCGCTTAGTGTAGGAGCGGCTGCTGCCCGGAGAGGTCGATCCCGAGGCCCACGGCCAGGGTGTTGCCGGTGAACGCCGCGACCGCCGGCTGCAGGAGCCACGGCTGGTGCCGCAGGTCCCCCCGGAGGAGCCGGCCCCGGCCATCGGCGACGTAGAAGGAGTAGCGCTCCGTGAGCCACTCGTCCAGGCTACCGGGGCGGGCGGGGGCCACCGGCCCCGCCGGCCGGTAGCGGACCACCAGTTCAGCGGCGGGTCCCCGTGCCGCGGTCCGGCGGCTCCGCAAGGCGAGCCACCCCTCCTCCCGGGCCGCACGGACCCGGGCGTGGAAGTACGGCAGGCGGAAGAAGAGCCGGGCGGCGGCGACGCCCAGGCGGCTGGGAGCGTCCAGGCTGAAGAACCAGACCCCCGGCCGCCCGCCGCAGGTGACGTAGGTTCGGAGGTTCACCTGGGCGAAGCCGCCAGCCCCGGGGAGGGGCAGGACCCCGGCCAGCCGGGCGGATGGGATCCGCAGGGCCACCACGCCGAGCCAGGCCTGGCCCTGGTAGGTGTCCAGGGCCAGGCCCGGGGGCAGCCGGGCCGCCAGGGGATCGGCGGGCACCGGCCAGTGGGCAAAGAGCACATCGGCCCACTGCTGGGTGAAGAGCCAAAACCGCCACCCCGGGGCGCCGGCCGCCCTTGCCATGGGATCCCTCCTGTCCCGCCCGGGTCCGGGCTGACCCCGCCCGCCGGCTGCCTTCTCCCGCCTGGGGCCCGCCGCCTACCGGCCGAGGACCTCCCGGGCCACCCGGGCGACGTTCTCCGGGGTGAAGCCGAACTTCTCGAAGAGCACCTTGCCCGGGGCGGAGGCGCCGAAGCGGCTCAGGCCCACCACCGCGCCCCGGGGGCCCACGTACCGCTCCCAGCCCATGGGCACCGCGGCCTCCACCGCCACCCGGGCGGTGACCTCCGGCGGCAGCACCGCGTCCCGGTACTCCTTGGGCTGCTGGTCGAAAATCTCCCAGCTCGGCAGGCTGACCACCCGGGTGGGGATGCCCTCCTTCTCCAGGATCTCCCGGGCCCCCAGGGCCACGCTCACCTCCGAGCCGGTGGCGATGAGGATCACCTCCGGCCGGCCGCTGCTGGCCTCGGCCAGGACGTAGCCGCCCCGCTCCGCGCCCCGGGCCTTTTCCGGGTCGAGGACCGGCAGGTTCTGCCGGGTCAGGATGAGGGCGAAGGGGCCCTTCCGGTTCTCCAGGGCCAGCCGCCAGCCCACCGCGGTCTCGTTGGCATCGGCGGGCCGGAAGACCACCAGGTTGGGGATGGCCCGGAGCGCCGCCAGATGCTCCACGGGCTGGTGGGTCGGCCCGTCCTCGCCGACGCCGATGCTGTCATGGGTAAAGACGTAGATCACCGGCTGCTCCATGAGGGCCGCGAGGCGGATGGTGGGCCGCATGTAGTCCGAGAAGACCAGGAAGGTCCCGCCGTAGGGTCGCAGGCCGCTGAGGCTGAGGCCGTTCAGCGCCGCCCCCATGGCGTTTTCCCGGACGCCGAAGTGGATGTTCCGGCCCCGGAAGTCGCCGGGAACCCAGTCCCCGGCGCCCTGGATGTAGGTGTTGGTGGAAGGCGCCAGGTCCGCCGAGCCCCCCACCAGCTCCGGCAGCACCGGGGCGATGGCGTTCAGCACCTTGCCCGAGGCGCTCCGGGTGGCCATCGACCCGCCGGCGGGGAAGGTGGGGATCCGCTCGTGCCACCCCTCGGGGAGCTGGCCGGAGAGGATCCGCTTCAGCTCCGCGGCCTCCGCCGGGTAGGCCTCCTCGTACCGGCGGAAGAGGTCGTTCCACTCCGCCTCCCACTGCTGGCCCCGCTGCACCGCCGCGCCCATGTGGGCCCGGACCTCCTCCGGGACCAGGAACTGGGCGTCCTCGGGCCAACCGTAGGCCGCCTTGGTCCGTCGCACCTCCTCCTCCCCCAGGGGCGCGCCGTGGGCCTCCGGGGAGTTCTCCTTGTTCGGGCTGCCGTAGCCGATCCGGGTTCGGACCATGATGAGGGACGGCCGCTCCGCCTCCGCCCGAGCGGCCGCGATGGCCGCGGCGATGGCCTCGATGTCGTTGCCGTCCGCCACCCGCTGGACGTGCCAGCCGTACGCCTCAAACCGCTTCGCCACGTCTTCGCTGAAGGCGAGGTCCGTGCTGCCCTCGATGGAGATCTGGTTGTCGTCATAGAGGTAGATCAGCTTCCCCAGCCGCAGGTGCCCCGCCAGGGAGGCTGCCTCCGAAGCGATGCCCTCCATCAGGTCGCCGTCGGAGACGATGGCGTAGGTGTAGTGGTCGATGATGGGGAAGCCGGGCCGGTTGTACCGGTCCGCCAGGTACCGCTCGGCCATGGCGATGCCGACTCCGGTGGCAAAGCCCGAGCCGAGGGGGCCGGTGGTCACCTCGACCCCGGGGGTGAGGCCGTACTCCGGGTGCCCCGGGGTCCGGGAACCCCACTGCCGGAACTGCTTGAGTTCCTCCAGAGGCAGGTCGTAGCCGGTGAGGTGCAGGAGGCTGTACAGCAGCATCGACCCGTGCCCGGCGGAGAGGATGAACCGGTCCCGGTTGGGCCACCGGGGGTTCCGGGGGTTGTGGCGCAAGAACCGGGTCCAGAGCACGTAGGCCATTGGGGCCGCCCCCATGGGCATGCCCGGGTGGCCCGACTTGGCCTTCTCCACCGCGTCCATGGCCAGGGTGCGGATGGTGTTGATGCAGAGTTGGTCGAGGTTGCTCACCGTGAGACCCTCCTCGCGTGGGACGGCCCGTGGGCGGGGCGGCCCACGGGCGTCCGTGGTCCTTGGTCGATGTTCCTGTCGTCCGCCGTCCGTGATCCGTCTGAATCCGTCTGACCCGCCGCCGGCACGGACTCTCCGTGATATTGTTAGCCATCCGGGAGGCAAAATCCTGTGGGAGCCGGGGCCTGTGGAGCCTTGAGGCGCAAGGGCGCGGTGGGGACGAGGGCCGCTTTGCGGCCCGGGGTCGCGAGAGCAAGGCCAGAGGCGTGCGCGGTGCGGAGCAGACAGGGCGCGGCCAGGCCGCTGGTCGAGCCATCCCCGTCACCCCCCTGCTGTCCGGGGCTGGGGGAGCATGACTGGGGCATCACCGCGCCGGGTGCCTCATGCCGAGGGGGCCCACCTAGCAAAATAGGGGCAATTGATCGCATGATCCGGCAAAGGGAAAGCATTTTACGAACGCAAAATTCACTTTCAAACCCGAAGCAAGAGGGGATTGGGCATGAGCAGGGTTTGGAAGCAGATGGCCGGCGCACTCCTGGTCCTGGCCCTCGGCGTCGCAGGGTGCGGCTCCTCCGGTGGAACCAGCGACGGCGGTGCGGCTGGGCCCCCCGGGGGAACCTCCGGCGGCAACAGTGGGGCTGAGCCCATCAAGATCGGGTTCTTCGCCCCCATCACCGGAGCCGCAGCTGCCGACGGAACTTCTGCGCAGCGGGCCGCGGAACTGGCGGTGGAGGAGATCAACGCCGCCGGCGGCATTGACGGTCGGGAGGTGCGGCTGATCGCCCACGACGACCGGTTGGACCCCAAAGAGGCGGTCAACATTGCCAACAAGCTTATCGGCGAGAAGGTGGTGGCGGTAGTCTCGGGCTCGTACTCCGGCCCAACCCGAGCGGTCGCGCCGGTGCTGCAGCAGGCCCGGATCCCCATGATCACCGCGTACGCCATCCACCCGGAAATCACTTCCCACGGCAAGTACATGTTCCGGCAGTCCTTCATCGGCTCTGTCCAGGGCCGGGCCGGCGCCGAGGCCGCGGTCGGGGTGCTGGGGAAGAAGCGGATCGCCATCCTCTACATCGACAACGACTTTGGCCAGACCCTGCATCAGTCGTTCAAGGAGCGGGCGACGGGACTCGGTGCCACCATCGTGGCAGAAGAGAAGTTCCCGGCGGGTGAGAAAGACTTTGGCCCTCTTCTCACCCGGATCAGGGAGAAGAATCCGGACCTGATCTACGTCGTGGCCTACGCCGCCGAGGGCTCCGTCCTGGTTCGGCAGGCCAAGGCCCTGGGCATCACCGCCCAGCTCCTGGGCACCGAGGGGCTCGACTCCACCGAACAGTTCCTGAAGGTGGCGGGCGAGGCGGCGGAAGGGGTCATCATCACCACCAACCTGAACCGGGACGACACCCGGGATGTGGCCCGGAACTTCATCGCCAACTTCAAGCAGAAGTACGGCGTGGAGCCGGACATGGTGGGGGCCTCCACCTACGACGCCGTCAAGGTCCTGGCCGACGCTATCAAGCGGGCCGGCAGCACCGACCCCGACAAGTTGGCGGACGCGATCCGCTCCACCAAGGACTTTGAAGCTGTAACCGGCACCATCAAGGGCTATACCGACAAGGGCGAGGTCATGAAAACCGTCCAGCTTCAGATCGTCAAGGACGGAGCCTTCCGTTACTTCGGGGTCGTGGATAACCCGGAGGTCTATCAGGTACCGTAGTCCCGATGTTGCTGCACCCACGGGGATGAGCAAGGTCAGGGCCGGCGACCGGTCAGCCGGCCCCACTCCCTCCCACCCCAGGAGCACAGGGAAGGGGGTCAGCGGGTGCTGTTACAACAACTCGTCAACGGCGTAGTGGCCGGCGGACTCTACGCCCTGGTGGCCCTCGGTCTCACCATGGTCTACGGTGTTCTCCGCATCCTGCATGTCGCCCACGCTGGGATCTACACCCTGGGCGCCTACCTCGGACTCGTCTTCTACAGCGCCAGCCACAACTTTCCTCTCGCCCTCCTCGGTGCGATGGCCCTCGGCGCCCTGGCGGGCTATCTCATCCAGCGCCTCCTGTACCAGCCCCTACTGGGGGCACCGCCCCTGGTCCCCCTCATCGCCAGCATCGGCCTCTTCATCCTCCTGGGGGACACCTACCGGCTGGTCTTCGGTGCCCAGACGCTGGCCTTCCGGGCCGGGGTGGCGGAGCCGGAA
>QGUP01000178.1 GCA_003242505.1 Bacillota bacterium | reverse complement strand
CCTTCTCGGTCAGGGTGATGTTCATCACTTCGTCCCCCCCTTTCACCGTGTCTAGGCAATATTCTACCAGTCGCGGCGGACCCGTCAACCGGACATGAGCGCCTCCCTCCTCCAGGCTAGGGTGCGGGCCCGATAGTATTGGAGACCTGCCCTCCAGTAGGATAGAGGTGAAGCAGGAAGGAGGTAGGGCCCGTTGCCCGGCTGGCGCCACGTGCTGTTCCTCTTCTCGGTGCTGATGCTCGTCGCAATCCTGGGCGTGGCCGCGATCAGCATGGCCGAGCAGTGGGCTGCACAGGTCCGGTGACCCGGACCCGGCGGCCGGGGCCGGCCGCGCGGTCAACTTCGCCGCTCCCATCGCCCCACACTCCCCGCCCAGCCCCGGGAACGGCCGCGCCGCGGCGTCGGTCGGCACGGCCCGGTGGCTCTGTTGCCTTTTGCCATCAACGGATAGGCCGGACACCGAGAATCGGTCTGCCGCAAGAAAGGACCCTGCCCTGGGCAGGGTCCTCTCTGTTTTCTTATCCCGGGCCTTTGCCGGGTTTCCCGGGTTTACGGATCCTTTCCCGGGCCTGCACCTGGCCGTCCACGGCTCCGGGTCCGGTCCCCGGCGTCACTGGGGCTCCAGTCGCTCCAGGATGGCGTAGGTGGGGCTCCGCCGGGCAGGGATGAGACCGGCGTCCCGCACCAGCCGCTGGACTTCCTCCGGGGTCATCCGGCCAAAGCGGCCGGCAGCCAGTTCCACCCGGGCGCACTGGAACTGGGTGCCCCCGAAGTCGTCCGCCCCGCCGGCCAGGGCCACCTGGGCCACCTTGGCCCCCTGGGTGAGGAAGGAGGCCTGAATCCGGGGGACGTTGTCCACCAGGAGCCGGGCAAGGGCCACCATCCGCAGGTACTCGTACCCGGTCGGATCGGAGGGGCTGGCGGGGCCGGCTTCGGGCCAGGGAAGCCCGGCGGGAAGGGACTCCCCGAGGGCCGGCGGGGCGCCGGCGTCGTAGGGCACCAGCGCCCGGAAGACCCCCTCCCCCCGCCGGCTGGTCCGGAACTGCACCGCGCGGATCCGGTAGAGGAGCCCCACCCGCTCCCGGGCGGTCTCCCCGAGGCCGAAAGGGACCATACCGATGACCGGGATGCCCAGGTCGTGGGCCCGGTGGAGGACGTCGAACCAGTCGTTCCACGGCCCCCGGAGGAGGATCCGGTTCTCCTTCTGCCGGAGCCACCCCAGGGCCTCCGCGCCGCCGGAGAGCAAGAGGTCCAGCCCCGCTTCCTTGAGGTCGGTCATCACCTCGCGGGTGCTCCGACCAAAGGAGGCGGCCATCACCAGGATCTCCGTCGGGGAGTAGGCCGCCACGGCGATCCCGGGATAGGCTTCCTTCAGGGACCGGATCAGGTCCAGATAGTACTCCCAGGGCAGGTCGATCCGATGGCCGCCCTGGAGGATGATCTGCTGGGCGCCCGCGGCCACCGCCGGCCGGGCCTTCTCCACCACCTCTTCCGGCGTCAGGGTGAAGGCCCGGGGATCGTCCGCGGTGACCGTGCCGTTGCAGAAGGGGCAGTTGGGCTGGCAGACGTTCGAGTAGAGAATGGTCTGGTCCACCACGAAGCCCACCAGGCCCTCGGGGTTCTGCAAGCGGGCGGCCTCCCGGGCCGCCAGGCCCAGGACCGGCAGTTCAGCCCGCTCCACCAGCCGGATGGCCTCGTCGGGACTGAGCTGCAGCCCCTCCGACAGCCGCTGGAGGAGGCCGGCCATCTCCACATCGTCGTGGCCCATCGCGCTGGTCAGGTAGGGTCCCTCCCTCGTCAGGCCGGCACCTTGAGGATGCCATAGTAGGAGTCCCGCTCCGCCGGGATCAGCCCCGCCCCCCGGATCAGCCGCACCAGTTCCTGCTCGCTCTGCTCCAGGGGCGTAGTGGCGCCGGCGAAGTGGTAGATCTTCTCCTCCCGGATGGTGCCGTCCACGTCGTTGGCGCCCCACCGGAGGCTCACCTGGGTCATCCGGGGGGAGAGCATCACCCAGTAGGCCTTGATGGCCTTGAAGTTGTCCAGGAGCAGCCGGGAGACCGCCATCACCCGGAGGTCCTTGAACCCCGTGGGCCCGGGGAGATGGCTGAGACGCGTGTTGGTCGGGTGAAAGGCCAGGGGGACGAAGCACTGGAAGCCCCCGGTCTCATCCTGCAGTTCCCGGAGCCGCAGCAGGTGGTCGACGATGTGCTCGGGCCCTTCCAGGTGGCCGTAGAGCATGGTGGCGTTGGACCGGATGCCCTTCCGGTGGGCGATCCGGTGGACGTTCAGGTATCCCTCCGCGGGCAGCTTTCCCGGGGCGATGGCCTCGTGGACGTCCGGGGCCATGATCTCGATGCCGCCGCCGGTCAGCGACCCGTGCCCCGCCTCCTGGAGCCGGTCCAGCACCTCCTCCACCGACATCCGGAACTTCCGGGCGAAGAAGTCGATCTCGATGGCGGTGAAGCACTTGAGGTGGACGTGGGGCAGGGCTTTCTTAATGGCCGAGATGAACCCGGTGTAGTACTCGAAGGGGAGGTCGGGATGGAGCCCGCCCACCATGTGGATCTCGTTGATCCCCACCCGGGCCCAGGCCTTGGCCTTTTCCACCATCTCCTCGATGGTGTGGGTGTACGCCTCCGGGTCGCTCCGGTGCTTGCCGAAGGCGCAGAACTTGCAGACCCGGTGCAGCGCGCAGACGTTGCTGTAGTTGATGTACCCGGCGTTGATGTAATAAACGTAATCGCCGACCCGGCGGTGCCGGGCGAGGTCCGCCAGGGCCCCCACCGCATAGAGGTTCGGATGGGTGAGAAGCCGGAGGCCGTCCTCGGCGGTGAGCCGCCGGTCGGTCATCACCTTCTCGTAGATGTCGTAGAGGTCCCGGGGCAGCAAGGCTTCGATGGCAGCAGCCACGGGGGATCCCCCTCGGGACGGGATTTTGTCCTTCTCATTCTACCGTTACCGCTCCCGGGGAACAACCCGTCCGCCGGTCGGAGAACCGGAGCCCGGTCGCACAGCCGTGCCCGGGCCGGGCCCAGGTCGGAGGCCCGGGCTGGGGCCGGATCGCCAGAACCCGAGGCTTTGCCTCCGGCCCCCCGGTGCCCCGGGGGGGCCGGGAACAGGAACCCGGGGCCCGGATGTCAAAATGGATCGACGGCTGGGACATCGACCACCGGGTCGGAAAGGGGTATGCCGATGAGCGGGAGTGTGGCCCTGGATCCCCGGGCCGTGGCGGAAGCCATCGACCGGCACGTGCGGCCGGAGACCTTCCCCCTGGGTATCCGGGTCCTCCGGGGGGACGAGCCCCTGCCGCCCCGGGTGCGGCGGCCCTACCGGGACCTGGGCATTCGGGTGAGTATCTGCCAGGGCATCAGCATGGCCCGGCGATACGGCTGGGCCATCGCGATGGGCGCCGAGGACCTCTCCTGCCCCATCGCCCAGGTGGCCTTCGGGTTTGAGGAGGCCATCCCCTACTACACCGAGGGCAACCTGGCCGCCGGGATGTACGTGGAGACCTGCGGCCTGGGGGCGAAGACCGAGGCCGAGGTGCCGAAGTACAGCCGGGACGAGGCGGGCCTCGTGCTGGTGGCGCCCCTCAGCCGGGCGGAGTTCACCCCCCACACGGTGCTGGTCTACGGCAACTCCGCCCAGGTGATGCGGCTGGTGGCCGCCGCCCTCTGGAAGCGGGGCGGCTCCATCACCAGCACCACCTCCGCCCGGGCGGACTGCGCGGACATCGTCATCCGCACCGAGAAGACCGGGGAGCCCCAGGTCATCCTGCCCTGCTATGGCGATCGGGTCTTTGGCCAGACCCAGGACCACGAGATGGCCTTCACCATCCCCTGGGACCTGGTGCCCGAACTCCTCGAGGGCCTGGAGGGCACCCACCGGGGCGGCATCCGCTACCCCATCCCCCACTACCTGCGGTACCAGGCGGAGTTCCCGGCCACCTACCGCAAGCTCCAGGAGCTGTGGGAGGAGCAGAAGCGGCAGCGCCAGGCCGGGGAAGCGACTAACGGGGAAGCGACGAACGGGAAGGGAGACGGACAATGCTGCTGATCCTGCGCCTCTTGCTCTACGTTCAGGTCCTGCTCGGCCTCGGCCGCTTTGCGGGTCTGGTGACCAACCCCCGCCTGTGGGAGACCCACATTTCCATCGGTTTTGTCATCACCGCCCTGGCCCTCATTGCCCTCCGGCCCCGACCGGGGGTGCCTGCCTCGGGGCTGAGGACCGCCGCCCGGTTCGCCCCCCTCGCCCCCCTGGCCCTGGGCCTCGCTATGTATCAGGGGATGGTCGGCGGCACGCCGGTGGTGATCCTCCACATGGCCCTGGGACTGGCAGCGGTGGGGCTGATCGAGGCCGCCGCGGCCCGGGAGCGCCGGGCCCTGGCAGGCGGCTCCGGCGGGTCGGGCGCCGGCACCGGGTCCTGAGGCCAGGGAAGGTCGGGCTCTGCTGTCAGGCTGGGCCGGACCCTGCCGCCAGGCAGGGCCGGCCCCGGAAGAGCGGGCCCTCCTCTGCGGACGAGCGGACTCCCCCTCTGCGGACGAGCGGACTCCCCCTCTGCGGACGAGCAGGCTCTCGCCCGGCGGCAACCCGTGCCCCCGTCGGTGTGGCCGGCGGGGGCTTCGCTTTTTGTCGCCTCAAGCTCCGGCCCCGCCGCCGGCTGCCGCCAGGGCCTCGGCCAGCACCTCCGCCAGGTGGCGCACCCGGACCCGGCCGGCCAGCCCAGCCCGGTGGACCCCGGCCAGCATCTGCAAGTGGCAGCCCGGATTGGTGACCACCACCGTCTCGGCGCCGGTGGCCCGGACCCGGGCCATCTTCTCGTCCAGCAGGGCCGTCGCCATGGCGGGCTGGGTCAGGTTGTAGATGCCGGCGCTGCCGCAGCACCGGTCGGCATCCGCCATCTCCACCAGCTCGAGCCCGGGAATCGCCCGCAGCAGCTGCCGGGGCTCCGCCCGCACCCCCTGGCCGTTCTCCAGGTGGCAGGAGGGCTGGTAGGTCACCTTCCCGGGGACGGGGCCCAGCCGGGCCGCCCCCAGCCCCACCTCCACCAGCCACCGGCTCAGGTCCCGGCTCAGCCGGGCCAGGGCCGCAC
>QGUP01000177.1 GCA_003242505.1 Bacillota bacterium | reverse complement strand
ATGGCGTATCCCCAGTCGCCCCCGAGGCGCAGCCCCAGGTAGGCCGCGGCCAGGCCCTTGAGGAGGTCCAGGAGGCCCGCGGTCACCCCCCAGCCCAGCCCCAGCACCCGGGTGACGTTGGTGCCCCCGGTGGCGCCGCTGCCGTACTGCCGGATGTCGATCCCCTTCAGCCGCCCCGCGAGGTAACCGAAGGGGATGGAACCCAGGAGGTAGCCCAGAGCCCCGGCGAACAGCCACTCCACGAGCACCGGTGCACTCCCCCCATCCCAGTGCCGATCATCAGTGCCGCTCATCCCGGTGCGGATCAATTGTCCGGAGGATTCGACGCCCCCGGCTTTATTACCTGCTACTATGAGCAGGCAAATTACTGGTCGCTCTCGTCCTCCGCCGTCGCCCCGGCCGGGGTCGCCCGGCCCTGTCCTGGCCGGCGCAGCCGGAGGGTGCGCGGCCCCTGACCCTCCCGGGCCACCCGGAGGCCGGACCGGGACTCCCGCTGCCGGAGGTACCACCGGATCGGGGTGCCCCGGAAGTCGAAGGTGGCCCGGAGCCGGTTCTCCAGGTACCGCTGGTAGGAGAAGTGCATCAGCTCCGGGTTGTTGACGAAGAGCACGATCCCCGGGGGCCGGACCTGGGGCTGGGTCGCGTAGTAGATCTTCAGCCGCTGCCCCTTCTCCGACGGCGGCGGCGTCAGCAGGACCGCCTCCCGGATGCAGGCGTTGAGGGCAGCGGTGCTCACCCGGCGGCCGTGGTTGGTCCAGACCAGTTCAATGGCCGGGATCAGCTTGTTGAGCCGGGCCCGGGTCATGGCGGAGAGGAAGACCAGTTCCACGTAGTCCATGAACCGCAGCTGGTACTTGATCCGCTCGGTGTACTCCTGCATGGTCCGGTCGTTCTTCTCCACCAGGTCCCACTTGTTGACCACAACCACGCAGGCCTTCCCCTGCTCCTTGATGTACTGGGCGATTTTCTGATCCTGGTCCGTCACCTCCTCGGTGGCGTCCAGGACCAGGAGCACCACGTCGGACCGGTCGATGGCCCGGAGGGCCCGGATGACGCTGTACCGCTCCACCGGCTCCTCAACCCGGGACTTCCGCCGCAGGCCGGCGGTATCGATGAGGAGGAGCCGCCGCCCGTCCCGCTCCACCAGCACGTCGATGGCATCCCGGGTGGTGCCGGGGATGTCGGAGACGATCACCCGCTCCTCTCCCACCAGGGCGTTGACCAGGGTGCTCTTGCCCACATTGGGCCGGCCTGCCACCGCGACCTTGATCAGGTTCGGATCTTCGTCCTCTTCGGGCTCCGGCGCCGGGGGCGGCAGGTGGCGGACCACCGCGTCGAGGAGGTCGCCGGTCCCCGTCCCGTGGAGGGCGGAGACGGTGATGAAATCCCCCAGGCCCAGGCTGTAGAACTCCAGGGCCAACTGCTCGTGCTGGGGGGTCTCGACCTTGTTGACGCAGAGGATCACCGGCTTCTGCACCCGCCGGAGGAGCTGGGCCACCTCCAGGTCGTCGGGCTGGACCCCGGCCCGGACGTCGGTGACGAAGATGACCAGGTCGGCCTCCCGGATCGCCATCTCCGCCTGCCGGGTGACCGCCGCCTCGATGACCGGCGGGGCGCCGGTGACGCCCCCGGACTTGCCGCCTCCCCGATAGCCTTCGATCCCGTACTGGAGGCCGCCGGTATCCACCAGGGTGAAGGTCCGGCCAGCCCAGTGGCAGTCGGCGTAGATCCGGTCCCGGGTAATCCCCGGCTCGTCCTCGATGATGGCCAGGCGCTGTCCGATGAGCCGGTTGAAGAGGGTCGACTTGCCCACGTTGGGCCGCCCGACGATGGCGACGACGGGCTTCACGTCGGAGGTCACCTTCCCTTGTGTCGCCTAGTCTGCCCGCTGCCACGAGTCCCTGCCCCAGTATGCCAGAGGTGCCCCCGGGCCGGCAACGGGCCGGGCCGGGCACGAAAAAGGACCGGCTCCCGCCGGTCGCGGCCTTTTTCTGCCTGATTTCGCTTCTTCCGCCCGCGGGTTTCCCGCTCCTCCGGCCCGCAGGCTCACGGCACCCGGGTTCCGGCCCGCTCCACCGCCGCGGCGCAGACCTCCAGGAGGTCCGCCGGGTCCGCCTCGCCCCGGCCCCACTGCAGGAGGATCGACAGGGCGAACTCCGCCTGCCCCGCCTCCACGAGGGAAGCGAGGAGGCCGGGAAGCTCTTGCTGGGCCCTAAGCCGCCGCTGAAACCGGTCTCCGGCCTTGAGGAGCGCCGCCTCTACCTGAGCCGGCAGAAGGCGCGAAGATAACGGCACCACCTTGCCCATCGGGATCCTCCCCTCCGCCACGGGGACGCAACAGTTCACCCACAGGTGAACGGAGGTGGTGCAGGCATGAAACACCCGGGCCTAAAGAGACCCGCGAGGGCGCCCTGAGGCTACCCGTCCGGGTGCTGGTTCCATCTTAACACGGCGGGCTGTCCGATTGCAACTTATTTCCTGTCGGAGGATTCGGGACACCGGCCTTCCCGCCGGGTCCTGTCAGCCCTCCGGACGGTTCCGGGCCGGAAAGAGCCGGAAGAGCTTGCGGAGCAGCAGGTCCGCCTCGGGCAGCCGCATCCGGGCCAGGGCCAGGAGGAAGGCCAGGACGGCCGCACCGATGGTCCCCAGGAGCCCCAGGGCCAGGCCGGGTCCAGGAGGCAGCCGGCGGAGGGGGCCGGCGGCGACCAGGCTGACCGCCGCTACCGGCAGGGTCGCGAGGAAAGGCGGCGCCACCACCTGCCGCCAGGGAACCCGGGCACCCTGGCCCCGGGCCCAGGCCAGGGCCAGGCCCGCGCCGGCCGCCCCGGCGGCCACCGAGGAGGCCCAGGGCAGGGCAGCCGCCCCGGCTGCCGGCAGCAGGAGCCAGGCGGTGCCGGCCTGGACCAGCGCGGCCAGAAAGAGCGCCACCGGAGGCCACCAGGGCCGTCCCGTGGCAAAGAGGGTGTAGGCGAGCACCGTGGCCACCGCCTGGGCGGGAATCCCCGGCGCGTACCCGGCCAGGGCCCCGGCGGTCATGGCCGTGGCGCCCGGGCCGAAGGCTCCCCGCTCGTAGACCACCCGGACGATGGGCTCGGCCAGGACCCCGAGCCCCACCGCCGCGGGCAGGGCCCCGAGGAGCCCAAGGCGCACCCCCTCCGCCACCGTCGCCCCGAGTTCTTGCCGGCGCCCCAGGGCCGCGGCCGCCGCCAGGGCCGGGTAGGTGACGGTGGCGACCGCCTGGACCGCGGTCTCCACCGGGAACTGGCGGAGCTTGTACGCGTAGTAGTATGCGCTGACGGCGCCGGGAGGAACCCAGCCGGCAAAGAGCCGCTCGATCAGGGTGGGCGCCTGTCCGAGGAGGGACCAGGCCACGAGGGGCACCAGGAGCGCCCGGGGCTGCCCCGGCGCCTCCCCGGGACCCGCAGCCCCGGGGCCCGCCGGCGGCGCGGGCTGAGCCTCCGGGGAGAAGCCCGCCGGCTGGGCAGAGCCGGCGGGCCGGGAGCCCCCCCGGACCCGGCGGGAGACCGCCTGCCAGGCCAGGAGGTAGAGGAGAAGGTGCAGCCCCACCCCGGCGGTGTAGCCTCCGGCCAGGACCAGGGGCCCCAGGTGGGAGAGCCAGAGGGCCGGGACAGCCACTGCCAGGTTCTGGAGGATGATCCCCAGCGGTGTGAAGTAGAAGACCCGGTGGCTGTGGAGGAGCGCCTGGTAGACCGCGGCCACGGCCCCCAGGGCCACCGCCGGCCAGGCGATCCACCCCGAGGCCACCGCCAGCCGCCGGAGTTCCGGGCTCCAGCCGGCGGTGACCGGCGCCACCGCCCAGGGAAGGACGGCCCCGCCCAGGAGGGCGACTATCAGGCCCCCGAGACCCAGCCGCCGGAGGTAGCGCCGGGCGAGCCCGAGGGCAGCCCCCGCACCGGCCCCCGCCAGGGCCCCGGTCAGGGCGGGGACGAGGGCGAGGCTAAGGCCGGCCATGGCGGTGTTGGCCACCAGGTACGGAAGGGTGAGGCCCACCAGGTACGCGTCCGTGGCGGCGCTGGCGCCGAAGGCTCCGGCCACCGCCAGTTCGGTGAGAAAGCCGACGACCTTCTGCACCACCGTGAGGGCTGTGACCGCCAGAGCGGCACCCGCCAGCCGCTGCACCGTGTCGGCCATGGCGCGCTTCGGCGTTCCTCCCGGTGAAAAACTCACCCCCCATTTTACCACAGCCGGATCAGTCCCAGAGCGAGCAGGACCAGACCGTGAATCCACTCCCACCGGCCGTCCCTTCTCCCGGGGAGCCGGGCGGCCAGCCGGGAGCCGAGGTACAGGGAACCGGCGGTGCTGAGCCCGGCCAGGGCCGGCAGGAGGGTCGGGGAGAAGCCGGCCAGCCCGGCGCCGATGCCAGCGGCGAAGGAGTCCGCGGCCAGGGCCAGGCCCAGGAGGATCGCTTCCGGCGGGCTGATGTTGCCGCTGGCGTCCAGGTCCGCCGCGGCCGGCTCCCGGAGGACGGTCACCGCCAGCCGGAGGGTCCTGGTGCGCCAGGTGAACCGCCAGACCGCCCCCTCCTCGCCGCCCCCTGCCGCCGGCGGCGGGGCCGGGCGGGAATTCTGACCTCCCCGGGCCGAGTGCCGGGCCTGCCAGAGGGCGTATCCCCCCGCCCCCATCAGGAACACCGCCCCCAGGCGCCGGGACCAGAGGGCGCCCAGGCCGGTCCCAGCCAGGGCCCCTGCGGCCATGGCGAGGGCCAGGGCCGCTGCGGAGACTCCGCCGGCCAGGAGAAGGCCGAGGGCCGGCAGCCGAATCCGCCGGCCGCCGTAGACGAGCCCTACCGCCAGGGAGTCCAGGCTGAGGGCCAGGGCCAGGGCCACCAGCGCGGGCAACTGCAACCCCATCCCCCCTTTCCGGTCCGGCCCATTGTACGTGGCCGGACCGGCAGGGGAGCCGGGAGGGATAGCCCGAGCCCCGGGGGCCCGGGGTCGCGCTGCGCCCCGGGCGCGGCGTGGGGGCCGGGCTTCCGGCCCCGGCCCCCCCGGGGGAGATGTTGATGGAGATGAGCCCGCCCCCGCCCCCCTTGGTTGCTGTCTCTTTTTAACATCTCCCAGGCCACGAGAACAAAGCGAAGATCG
>QGUP01000176.1 GCA_003242505.1 Bacillota bacterium | reverse complement strand
CACTAGACCCTGAATCTAGCGCGTCTGCCAGTTCCGCCACATCCGCACACCTGGTGACCCCACCGGGATTCGAACCCGGGTTTCCGCCTTGAGAGGGCGGTGTCCTAGGCCTCTAGACGATGGGGCCGTCTGGTTGCGGGGGAGGGATTTGAACCCTCGACCTTCGGGTTATGAGCCCGACGAGCTACCTGGCTGCTCCACCCCGCGGTATGGTGCGAGGACGTTTGACAGTTTGGCGGAGGCGACGGGATTCGAACCCGCGATCTCTGCCGTGACAGGGCAGTATGTTAGGCCTCTACACCACGCCTCCGCTTGCTGCCGAACCGGCCGGCGCCGTGCGCCAGACCGGGCGTTTGTAAATATACCAGGATCCCTCGAAATGCGCAAGCCCCCAGGACCACTGGGCTTCCTGCTCCCCTGACCGTGAGGAGTGACCCGCGGGGTGACTGATAAGGGTGACCGGAGGGGCGGTCCGCACGGCAGGGAAGCCCCCGGCGGCAAACAGGAGCCCGGCGCGGCCCACAGGGCCCCCGGGCTCCTTGCGTTTTGTGCCAGTCTGCTCCTCCCCGGCTTACGGGCGGGTGGCCACCAGCAGCCAGACCCAGTCGTCCAACTGCCGGACCTGGACCGGGCAACCCCGGGCCCGGAAACCCGCCGCCATGGCATCCGCGGTGGTGTAGTACTCGCTGTCGAACTCCTGCACCAGGTCCCTCCGCCCTGCCATCTCGTACTTTCGCCTGCGCTGCTCCCGGTCGGCGACGCTGGCAAAGGCGATGTCCGCGATCACCACCCGGCCTCCCGGGCGCACAACCCGCAGGAGTTCCTCCGCCGCCCGGGCCTTCTCCTGGTCCGACAGGTGGTGCAGCGCATAGGTGCTCACCGCTGCCGCCGCTCCGCCGTCCGGCAGGGGCAGGTCGAGGAAGTGGCCCGGCACCACCGGCACCGGCCGGCCTGTGAGCTTGGCCCGGGCCACCGCCCGCATCCCCGGCGACGGCTCCACCGCCACCACCCGATACCCGGCGGCAAGGAGCGCGAGGGTAAGGTTGCCCGTGCCGGCCCCCACGTCCACCACCAGGTCCCCCGGCTCCCCCGCCACCGCGCCCACCGCAGCCGCCAGCACCTCCTCGTAGTGCTCAAACCCCTCCGCGGCGGGGCTGCGGACCGACTCGTCGTACCGCGGCGCCCACTGGTCGAAGAGGCGCATGAACTCCTCATGTCCGAGGCCCATCGCCGGCCCCCTCCCACTCTTCCTTCCCGCAGGCCGGGCCCGGGTCCCCGGCGGGCGAGGCCCGGGCCGGCCACCCCTTCTACTGCGCCACTGCGGCCCAGCCAAATAACCCAATTCCGGTATTCTATATGGCATTAGCCTACGGCCCTTGCCCGCCGGATGCCCATCCCTGTGCAGGAGAAAAAAGCCCCGCCACCGCAAGCACTCGCCCGGCCTTACGGCCGGGCGACCATCAGCTTCTCCATCAGCGGCCCGACCACCGATCGGTCAAGGCCCACGTGCTCCAGGAGCCGCGGCTCAGTACACCCTGCCGCCCAGGACCGCCGGCCGGCTGGGGACCAGGAGGGAGACCTGCCCATCCACCCCGGGGACCCCCAGCACCAGCACCTCGGACAGGAAGCCGGCGATGTTCTTGGGGGGAAGGTTGACTACCGCCACTACCTGCATGCCCTTCAGTTCTTCCTTTGTGTAGTTGGTGGCCTGGACACTGGAGCGCTTTTTGCCAATCTCCGGTCCAAAGTCCACCACGACCCGGTAGGCGGGCTTCCGGGCCCGGGGAAAGTCCTCCACCTCCACGATCACCCCGGTGCGGATGTCGAGCCGCTGAAAGTCCTCGACCGTGGCCATGGCCTTCTCCTCCCGACGCCAAAAGAATGATGCAGTTCGACATATCTGGATCTTCCCCGCCGAGGGCCCCGCTCCTACCGGCCGAAAGCCCAGGGCTACCCTCCCAGGCTGCGGGGAGAGCCGGAGACCGCTGGCGAGGCGCCGGGCCCGCGGTTCGCCGTTTACGGGGGTCAGCGGTTCCCCGTTGACGGGGGGTCAGGGCCGCGATATGATGAAGGAGTCTGTCGTCTGTAACAACGCTAACTACTAGTGCGGTTACAGATTGGGGAGGGGCCATGGAACAGCAGCGGCTGACCCCCTACCTGGACCGGATGGAGGAGCTTGCCCACCGGTTCTTCCGCCATGTCCAGCGCCGGCTGGAGCAGACCGGGTTCTCCCTTAGCCAGTACCCCCTGCTCCGGCTGCTGGCGGCCCGGGGCGAACTCCGGGTCTCGGACCTGGCGGCTCTCCTGGGCCTGTCGGTGCCCGGGGTCACCGGCCTCGTCGACCGGCTGGCGCGCCAGGGGCTTGTCACCCGGCGCCGGGACGAGGCCGACCGGCGGGTGGTCTACGTGGCCCTCAGCGCCGAGGGCCAGGCACGGCTCGCGCGGGCTGCGGCGGAGCGGCGGGAGGCCTGGGCGGAGCTTCTGGGGCAGCTCACCGAGGCCGAAGTGATCCAGCTTCTCTCCCTCCTCGAGAAGATGCACCGGGCCATCCAGGACGGGCAGGGCCCCGGGCCCGCCGGGCCCGGGAGGCAGACGGTCCGGGGGACACCCCGCGATGGGAGTGAGGACAGGTGAGAGAGCAGGAGAAGAAGGGACTGGTCCTGGCAGGACTCCTGGTCGGCATGCTGGTGGCCGCCCTGGACCAGACCATCGTCGATACCGCGTTTCCCCGGATGATTGCCGAGCTTCACGGCGAGGACCAGTTCACCTGGGTGATCACCGCCTACCTGCTGGCCTCCACCGCGGTGGTCCCCGTGGTGGGGAAGCTGGCGGACATTTACGGCCGGAAGATCTTCTACCTCATCGGCATGGGCCTCTTCGTGGGCAGTTCCATGCTCTGCGGCGCCGCCGAGAGCATGCTGCAGCTCATCCTCTTCCGGGCGCTGCAGGGGATCGGCGGCGGCATGGTGATGCCCGTGGTCTTCACCATCGTCGGCGACCTCTTCCCGGGGGAGGCCCGGGCCCGGATGCAGGGGCTTTTCGGCGGGGTCTTCGGCGTGGCCTCGGTCCTGGGGCCAAAACTCGGGGGCTGGATCACCCACCACTTCTCCTGGCGGTGGATCTTCTACATCAACCTGCCCCTGGGCCTCATCGCCATGGCGTTCATGTTCCTCTTCTACCGGGAATCCCGGGGCGAGCGCCGGCCGGTGGACTGGCTGGGGGCTCTGACCGTCATGGCCAGCGTGGTGCTCTTCCTGCTGGCCATGGCCCAGGGGGGCGAGGCCTGGGCCTGGGATTCGTGGCAGTCCATCACCCTCTTCGGCGGCTCGGCGCTCTTCCTCATCCTCTTTCTGGCCGTTGAGCGCCGGGTGCCCGAGCCGGTCCTGGACCCGAGCCTCTTCCGCAACCGGACCTTTGCGGTGATGCAGGCCGTCGGGCTCCTCATGGGCGCCGGGATGTTCATGGCGGTCATCTTCATCCCCTGGTTCATCCAGGGGGTGGTGGGGTACAATCCCAACCAGGCCGGGAATGTGATGACCCCGATGATGCTCTCCATGGTGGTCGCCTCGGTCCTCGGCGGCCGGGCCGCCCTGCGGTTCACCTACCGGCAGCAGCTCTCCGCGGGGTTTCTCATCCTCCTCGCCGGCTTTTTCACCATGACCCGGTGGACGCCCCACACCACCGCCCTCCAGGCGACAGTCTCCTCGATGATCCTCGGGGCCGGCCTGGGGCTGATCATGCCCATCACCACCCTGGCGGTGCAGAACGCGTTTCCGGCCCACCGGCGGGGAGTGGTCACCTCAGCCACGGCGTTCTTCCGGCAGATCGGCGGCACCGTGGGCAGCACCCTGGGCGGGGCGATCTTCAACCACCAGATGGCCGCCCGGTTCCAGGAGCGGCTCGCCGGTCAGGTGGCCCGGCTGCAGGAAGCCGGCGCCGCCCTACCGCCCCAGGCGGCCGCCTTCTTCCGGGAGGCAGCCGCGGACCCCCAGATGCTGGTCCGGCTCCTCCTCAGCTCCGAGGCCCAGGCGGCGATTCCCGCCGCCTTCCGGGAACCGCTTCTCGCCGGGGTGAAGGCGATGATGGTCGACTCCCTCCACGTGGTCTTCTACACCGGTATCGCCCTGGTGTTCGCCGGCCTGGTGGCGGTGCAACTCCTCGGCAGCGTCAGCCTCCGAGAGCAGACCCGGACGGCCCAGGCCGGAGCCGCCGGCGACGCACCGAAACTGGGCGCCCCGCCGGCGGTGCACTGAGGCGGCGCCCGGCCATGCAAAAGCGAAAGCGGCAAGCCGTCCTGGCTTGCCGCTTCTCCGTCTGGTGCGCGGTAGAGGATTCGAACCTCTGACCCCCTGAACGTCAATCAGGTGCTCTCCCAACTGAGCTAACCGCGCACAAGTAGTGGACCCGGGCTACGGGTCCATCGACTTACGTCTGGTGGGCGGTAGAGGATTCGAACCTCTGACCTCTTGAATGTGAGTCAAGCGCTCTCCCACTGAGCTAACCGCCCACGTTGGGGGGAGATGCCCCCCGGGTGTGGGGTGCGACCCCACGCTGGTGGACCGCGAAGGACTCGAACCTTCAACCCTCCGATTAAGAGTCGGATGCTCTACCAATTGAGCTAGCGGTCCACGGCTGGTGGCCCAGGGCGGACTCGAACCGCCGACACGCGGATTTTCAGTCCGCTGCTCTACCAGCTGAGCTACCGGGCCCCGTCCGGCGCCACCTGGGCGCCGGGGAAAAAATAACTGGAGCGGGCGACGGGAATCGAACCCGCAGCCTCGACCTTGGGAGGGTCGCGCTCTACCATTGAGCTACGCCCGCATCTGGTGGAGGGGGGAGGATTCGAACCTCCGAAGGCGTAAGCCACCTGATTTACAGTCAGGCGCGTTTGACCACTTCGCTACCCCTCCGCGGGAAGACCGGGCTGAAACCCGGTGGGGTCCGGCTGGGCTGCCGGACGGCAGCCCAGCCGGATATCGAAACTTACTCCGGGCACCGACCTACTCTCCCGGGGGCTGGGCCCCCAGTACCCTCGGCCCTGGCAGGCTTAACGGCCCTGTTCGGAATGGGAAGGGGTGTTTCCCTGCCAGGTATGGGCACCCGGAA
>QGUP01000002.1 GCA_003242505.1 Bacillota bacterium | reverse complement strand
CGGAGTCCGGGGCGTGGGGGCGTCCGGGGGTGGACTGTCCGGGGGTTTCTCCAAAAAGTGGCGGGCCGCGTTGGGGTGGTGCCGGGCACCCCGCGCCGCCAGCGAGGGGATGGCGGGACGGGCGGGGCGACCCGCCTGTCCTTTTTTCGCGACGGAGTGTGGGCGGCGGGGCGCTGGCGGCGACGGGATGTTGACGGTGGCGGGTGCCGGCGGCGGGGCGTTGGCGGCGGGGCGGAGCAGGGGCTCCGGTCCCCGGGGTCGAAAGCGGAGGGAGAAGGCAAAGGATGCGTTATCTCGAGGTCTGCGTCCGGGCCCGGCGGGAGGCGGTCGAGGCGGTGGAGGCCCTCCTCGGGGAACTGGCCGGGGGCGGGGTGGTGGTGGAGGACCCCCTGGATGTGCACCAGGCCATCGCCTCCGGCCGCTGGGATGCCACGGACCTGGTCCCCGGGGACCCGGCCTGGGTGACCCTCAAGGTCTACTTCCCGGACCTGCCCGGGCTGGAGGAGTCCCGGCAGCGGCTGGAGGAGGGGCTCAGCCGGATCCGGGCCCTGGGGCTCGGGGAGGTGGCGGCCCCCGCCTTCGCCTGGGTGGACGAGGCGGACTGGGCGGAGAACTGGAAGCGGTACTTCAAGCTCCTGCGGGTCGGGCAGCGGCTGGTGGTGGTGCCGACCTGGGAGGCCTACCAGCCGGCCCCCGGGGAGGTGCCGATCTACCTGGACCCGGGGATGGCCTTCGGCACCGGCCAGCACGCCACCACCGCGCTCTGCCTGGAGGGGCTGGAGGCGTGCCTGCGCCCCGGGGAGGCGGTGCTGGACGTGGGCACCGGCTCGGGGATCCTGGCCATCGCCGCGGCCCGGCTGGGCGCGGCGGCGGTGCTGGGGCTGGAGGTGGACCCGGTGGCGGTGGGCGTCGCCCGGGAGAACGTCCGGGTGAACCAGGTGGCGGACCGGGTGACGGTCTGCCACGCCACCCTGGCGGTCCCGGCGGCCGGCGGCGGAGGCGGGGCGCCGGGCGGGGCCGGCCCGGCGGACCGGCCGCTCCCCGGCTTCGCCGGCCCGGACGCGGCGGAGGCTGAAGCGTGGCTCCGGGCCCACCGGCCCAACCTGGCCCTGGCGAACCTCACCGCCGCGATCCTGGTGGATCTGCGGCATGGGCTGGCGGCCGCCCTGCCCCCCGGCGGGCGGCTCCTGGCCTCCGGGGTGATCGCCGAGCGCCGGGACGAGGTGGCGGCGGCCCTGGAGGCGGTGGGATTTCACCTGGAGGAGGTGCGGGAGCGGGAGGGCTGGGTCGCCCTCTCCCTCCGGCGGCGTTGAGCCACTGGTTCTTCGTCGACGAGGAAGGGATCGGGGCGGAGGAGGTCTGGCTCAGCCCCGAGGATTCCCACCACCTGGTGCGGGTGCTCCGGGCCCGGCCCGGGGAGGCCTTCACCGCGGTGGCCGGCGGCGTGGCCTACCGGTGCGAGCTGGTGGAGACCCGGGGGCCCCAGGCCCGGGGCCGGATCCTCTCCCGGGAGCCGGTGCGCTCCGAGCCGCCGGTCCACATCACTGTCTTTCAGGGGCTGCCCAAGGGGGAGAAGCTGGAGCAGGTCCTCCAGCACGGGACGGAGATCGGGGTGAGCGCCTTTGTCCCCGTGGCCTGCGCCCGGTCGGTGGTGAAGCTCGACCCGGAGAAGGCCGCGGCCCGGCGGGTCCGCTGGCAGAAGGTGGTCCGGGAGGCTGCCCAGCAGGCCCGCCGGGGGGCGATCCCCGAGGCCCATCCCCTGCACACCTGGGCCGAGGCGGTCCGCCGGGTGCCGGAGTTTGACCTGGCCCTGGTGCTCTGGGAGCAGGAAGCGGGTCGGCCGGGGCTCCGGCAGCGGCTGGCCGGGGTGCGACCCGGGGCCAGGGTCGCGGTCTTCGTCGGCCCGGAAGGGGGGCTGACGGAGGCGGAGGTGGCGGCGGCGGTGGCCGCCGGCGCCCATCCGGTGGGGCTGGGGCCCCGGATCCTCCGGACCGAGACCGCGGCCCTGGCCGCGGTGGCGGCGATCCTCTACGCCGTGGGGGACCTGGGAGGTGAGCCGGATGGGTGATGCCGGGGCCGCCGGCGAGGGCCGGGCGCCGGGCCCGGGGGCGGAGGGGCCCCTGGGGGATCCGGCTGGCCCTTGCCCGGCTGGGGCAGGGGGCAGCGGCCTGAGCTCCGGTCGGCCCGGCCGGGTTGCGGGCTCAGCAAAAAACCAGCGGCCGCTCCCGCGTGGAAGCGGCCGCATTTGCACCGGGTCTGTTTCCCACGGATCTCCGATTGGCGCCGCCGGCCGATGGGCGTCCGCATCGGTTGGGTGCCGTCGTCTGACGGGCCCCGCCGCCGAATGGGCCCCGCCGTCCCATTCCCGCCGCAGCCTCATCTGCCCGACTCGCTGTAGATCCCGTCGCACCGGGCGGCCATCTCGAAGTCCCGGCGGGTGATCCCCCGGGAGCCCCAGGTGACCCACTGGATCACCACCTGGTTGTAGTGGATGGCGATGTCCGGGTGGTGCTGCTCGGCCTCCGCCGCCTCCGCCACCCGGTTGACAAAGGCCATCGCCTCCCGGAAGTCCCGGAACCGGTACTTCTTCTCCAGTTTGCCGTCCACCACCGCCCAGCCGGGGGCGCCGGCCAGGGCCTGGGCGATCTCTTCCTCGGTGAGCCGGGGGAGCCGGGTCATGGGGCGCACCTCCTTCTGCCGGGATCAGCCGGCCACCTGGCTGTACCAGCCGCTCCGCCGGCTGGCCACCTGGCCGTACCAGCCGCTCCGCCAGCGGCCAACCTGGCCGTGCCAGTACTCCTACGCCAGCCGGCCGGCCCGGAGGGCCTCGGCGTAGGCCGCCTGCCCGGGCATCTGCCGCTGGGCGGCCACCGCCAGGGTCGCCTCCAGGTCGTAGGGGACCCGGACCAGCCGGGCTTCCATCCCGCCGCCCGGCGCCGTGACCAGCAGCCCGTAGGCGGCCCGGGTGTCCCCGTCCCCAGGCATCCCCACGCTGCCCGGGCCGAAGAGCCACTTGCCCATCGCCCGGCGGACCATGGGCAGGTGGTGGTGGCCCACGCAGACCGCTGCCTCGGCCACCCCTTCCAGCAGGGGCATCAGTTCCTCGTCAGTGAGCCACGGGAAGGTGAACTCGTCCTCGGACCGGGGCGAGCCGTGGACCGCCCGGACCGTCAGCCCCTCGAGGTTCAGGGTGTGGGCGAAGGGCAGCTCCCCCAGCCACCGGATCCGTTCGGGTCCCAGTTGCTGCCGGCACCACTCGAGGATCTCCGCCATCCCGGGCCGGGCCGCCACCGGCTCCGGCAGCCCCCGGGCCAGCCAGCGGTCGGTATTGCCCAGGACGCAGGGGATGCCGAGTTGCCGCAGCCGGTCGACACACTCCGCCGGCTGCGGCCCCTTGAAGGCCACGTCCCCCAGGCAGACCACCGCATCGGCCCCCTGCCGCCGGATGTCTGCCAGCACCGCTTCCAGGGCTGCGAGGTTTCCGTGGATGTCGGCGATAACCGCCAGCCGCATGGGCCTGTTCCCCCTCCTTCCGTACCCTTCCTCTTCTCCCTGCCGGCGTCCATCCCCTCCTCTCCCTGCCGGCGCCTCCCCCGGTCACCCGGCCGGTGCCCTTCCGGCGCCCCGGGCTCCGCCGGCGCCCGGGTCATTCCGCCCTTGTCCTGTCGGTGGCGAGCCAGTATCATAAACTAGATAGGTATCCTATACAGCGGAGACCCCGCGTCTCAGCAGGAAGGCGAGGTGACGGTGGTGGAGCGGGGGCGCCGGGTTGCCTTCTGCACCCTCGGGTGCAAGGTCAACCAGTACGACACCGAGCAGATGATGACCCTCTTCCGGCGGGCCGGGTACACGATCGTCGACTTCGACCAGGAAGCGGACATCTACGTGATCAACACCTGCACCGTCACCGGGCGGGGCGCCGCCAAGAGCCGGCAGATGATCCGGAATGCCATCCGCCGCTCCCCCATGAGCGTGGTGGCGGTGACCGGTTGCTATACCCAGACCGCTCCGGACGAGGTGGCCGCGATCCCCGGGGTCAACCTGATCGTCGGCCACCAGGACCGGCACCGGATTGTCGAACTCTGTGAAGAGGCGATGCGCCGGGAGGTCCCGATCCGGGCGGTCAACAACATCTGGCAGGCCCGGGAGTTCGAGGAGATCCCCATCGACACCTTCTCCCAGGCCACCCGGGCGGTGGTGAAGATCCAGGAGGGGTGCAACGTCTTCTGCACCTTCTGCATCATCCCCTACGCCCGGGGCAAGCCCCGGAGCCGGGACCCGGAGAGCGTCCTGGCGGAGGTGGAGCGGCTGGCCGCCCAGGGGTACCGGGAGGTGGTCCTCACCGGGATCCACGTGGGCAGCTACGGCAAGGACGTCCGCTACCGCTTCACCCTGGAGGAGCTGATGGAGCGGGTGGCGGAGGTCCCCGGCATCGAGCGGGTCCGGCTCTCCTCCATCGAGCCCCGGCACGTGACCGACCGGCTGATCGACCTGATGGCCAACCACCCGAAGATCTGCCGGCACCTGCACCTGTCGCTCCAGAGCGGCAGCGAGACGGTGCTCCGGCGGATGAAGCGGCCCTACACCGCCCGGGAGTTCCGGGAGAAGGTGGAGCGGATCCGGTCGGTGATGCCCGACTGCGGCCTGACCACGGACATCATCGTCGGCTTCCCCGGGGAGACCGAGGCGGAGCACCGGGAGTCGATGGCCTTTGTCCGGGAGATGGCCTTCAGCCGGATCCACGTCTTCCCCTTCTCCCCCCGGCAGGGCACCCCGGCGGCCACCATGCCGGACCAGGTGCCCAAGGCGGTGAAGGAGGCCCGGGTCCGGGAGATGATCGCCCTCGGGGACGAGCTGCAGCGGCAGTTCCATTCCCGGTTCCTCGGCCAGACCCTCCTGGTCCTGGCGGAGGAGGAGGCGGACACCGAGGAGGGGTGGCTGGAGGGCTACACCCATAACTACATCCGGGTGCGGTTCCGGGCCGGGGACGAACTGCGGAACACCCTGGTGCCGGTGCGGCTGACGGAACTGGCGGACGACGTGGTGGTGGGCGAGATGGCAGGCCGGGCCATCGGCAGCACCCGGCCGGACCGGGAGCGGATCTGGCTGCCCGTGGTGGGCGTCTGATTCCCCAGGCCGCCCCGGAGCCGCCAGCAACCGGCCTCCGGGAGCCGGGCGCGGCCTGGCTTTCGGAGGCCACTCCTGTAGCGGGATGGTCGGGCAGCGGGCCTCTCGGGCGGCGGGGCAGGCATGGCCGCCGGCCTGGGCTGCATACCCATAGCGAAAGGGCAGAAAGGACGGAATCCCCTTGCGCAGACGGACACGGGTCTACCTCATCTTCGGCGGCCGTTCCGGCGAACACGAGGTCTCCCTCATGTCCGCCCGGAACATCCTCGAAGCCATCGACCCGGAGAAGTACGAGGTCATCCCCATCGGCATCACCAAGGAGGGGCAGTGGCTCCGGACCCGGGACCCCCTCCGAGCCCTGATGGAAGGGGTGGAGAAGGCGGGGGGAGTGCGGGTCGGCCTCGTGGGGGACCCTACCATCCGGGAGCTGATGCCCCTTACCCCGACCGGGCCGGCCGCTCCGTCGCCGGCCGGGCCTGGGGTTCCGGCCGCGGCCCCGGGGCTCCTGGAGATCGCAGCCCCCGGCGATGCCGGCGACGACCCGCCCGCGGTCTTCTTCCCGGTCCTCCACGGCCCCTACGGCGAGGACGGCACCATCCAGGGTCTCCTGGAGATGGCCGGGGTACCCTATGTGGGGTGCGGCGTCCTGGCCTCGGCGGTGGGGATGGATAAGGCGGTGGCCAAGGTGCTCTTCGCGAGCGCCGGCCTCAAGGTGGCGCCGTACCTCACGGTGCTTCGGAGCCGGTGGGAGGCGGAGCCGGAGGCGGTGCTGGCGGAGGTGGAGTCCCGGCTCACCTACCCGGTCTTCGTCAAGCCCGCCAACCTGGGTTCCAGCGTGGGCATCACCAAGGCCAAGGACCGGGAGGGGCTCCGGCAGGGCCTGGCCCTGGCGGCCCGGTTCGACCGGAAGATCCTGGTGGAGCAGGGCATCGACGCCCGGGAGATCGAGGTCGCGGTGCTGGGGAACGAGGAGCCCTTCGCCTCGGTGCCCGGCGAGATCATCCCCGGCCGGGAGTTTTACGACTACGAGGACAAGTACTTCGACGACAAGGCCCAGCTCCTCATCCCCGCGCCCCTCACCCCGGAGCAGACCCGGGCGGTGCGGGAGATGGCCGTCACGGCCTTCAAGGCCATCGACGGCGCGGGGATGGCCCGGGTGGACTTCTTCCTCGACCGGCGGACCGGAGAGTTCTACATCAATGAGATCAACACCATCCCCGGCTTTACCCGAATCAGCATGTTCCCGAAGCTGATGGAGGCCTCGGGCATTCCCTACCCCGAACTGATCGACCGGCTGATCCAGCTGGCCATCGAACGGTGGCGGGACCGGCAGCGGAACCAGGTCTCCCTCTGAGGGGCGGCAAGGAGCGGGCGGCGGCAGGAGATCCGCCGCCGCGGTCGAAATGAAAAGGATAAACAGTTGAAAGAGTCGATCCCGCCGAGACCCTGAGCTCTGAGGTGAAGCCGATGCAGGATTGCATTTTCTGCAAGATCGTCCGGGGCGAGCTGCCCAGCGCCAAGGTGTACGAGGACGACCTGGTCCTGGCCTTCAAGGACATCAACCCCCAGGCGCCGGTCCACGTGCTGGTGATCCCCAAGGCCCACTATGCCAGCGTCATGGAACTGCCGGCCCAGGACGGGCAACTCCTCAGCCGGCTCTTCAGCGCCATCCAGCAGGTGGCCCGGGAGCTGGGGGTGGCCGAGACCGGGTTCCGGCTGGTGGCCAACACCGGCCCCGATTCGGGCCAGATGGTGCCGCATCTGCACTTCCACATCCTGGGCGGCAGGAAGATGGGCCACGGGATGGCCTGAGGTCCGTCCTGGCCGCCTGGGACGGGAAGAGCGCGTTGACATAAGCATTCCACCAGGCTACAATGGATTAGTCACATTTTCCCTCAGTGTCGGTGAGGGGAGGGAATATCGGATGCCCGAGGTCCGGGTCGGCAAGGGCGAGTCCCTCGACAGCGCGCTGCGCCGGTTCAAGCGCTCCGTCCAGAAGGCGGGGGTGCTGGCCGAGCTCCGCAAGCGGGAGGCGTACGATCCCCCGAGCGTCAGGCGCAAGAAGAAGGAAAAGAATGCCCGCAGGCGGAAGTGGAGCTAGATGAGCCTGAAGCAGCGCTTGCAGGAAGAGATGAAGGTGGCCCTGCGGGCCAAGGAGGAGGGCAGGCTGCGGCTCGACACCCTCCGGCTGGTCCTGGCGGCCATCCGGAACACGGAGATCGATCGGCGCCGCGAACTGACCGACCCGGAGGTGGTGGAGGTCATCGCCCGGGAGGTCAGGCAGCGGGAGGAGGCCCTTGCCGAGTTTGAGCGGGGACAGCGACCGGACCTGGTGGAAAGGACCCGGGCGGAGATCGCTGTGCTCCGGGAGTACCTCCCCGAACCGCTCTCCGAGGCGGCGATCCGGGACCTGGCCCGGCAGGCCATTGCCCAGGTGGGGGCCACCGGCCCCCGGGACATGGGCAAGGTGATGCAGGCCCTGATGCCCCAGGTGAAGGGCCGGGCGGACGGCCGGCTGGTGAGCCAGGTGGTCAGGGAGCTCCTCGGAGAAGGATGAGAGGCACCCAGCGGCCCGGCGAACCGCCGGGCCGTGGCTTTTGCCGCCGGCGCTGGGCCGGGGTCGATGGCCGCGCCGGCCCGGCGCCGGTGCAGTGCTACAATGGGAATGCTGGCGGCGGGAATGCTGGCGGCCCTGGGCGCCCTGCAGCAGAACCCTGCAGCATCACTGGGAGGGAACGGGGTGGACCGGCGCAGTTTTCTCCGCAGGGGGCTCCAGGACCTGGTCCGGGGCCTGGCCGGCGCGGTGGAGCAGGCCTCGCTGGAGGCTGGCCGGCGGCTGACCGGCGGTGGGAGCTACCTGCGGCCGCCGGGGGCCCTGCCGGAGCCAGCCTTTCTCCTCGCGTGCACCCGGTGCCGGAAGTGCCTGGAGGCCTGCGGCCCCGGGGCGATCCGGCTCCTGGGGCCCGAGGCCGGGGCAGCCATGGGCACCCCGTACATCGACCCCCTCGGGCAGCCCTGCACCCTCTGCCTGGAGTGCACCCGGGTCTGTCCGGAGGGGGCCCTCGAGGCCCTTGCCGACCCCCGCCGGGCCCGGATGGGGACGGCGGTGTTGGAGGCGGCCCGGTGCTGGGCCCACCGGGGACTCGTCTGCGACCTCTGCTATGCCCGCTGCCCCTTCCCGGAGGAGGCGATCCGGATGGAAGGCGGCGTCCCGTCTATCCGTCCGGAGGCCTGCACCGGCTGCGGCCAGTGCGTCTACGTCTGCCCCGAGAGCCCGCCGGCCATCCGGATCGTTCCCGCCGGCGCGCCCGGGGAGGCCTGACCGGAGTGAGGAGGTCCACGGGGGAGAGGGAGGCCCAAGGTGGAGAAGGAGAAGGTTTGCCTGCGCAAGGTGCCAGTGGAGGAGGCCGTGGGCCTGGTCCTGGGCCACGACATGACCCGGATCGTCCCCGGGGAGTACAAGGGCCCTGCCTTCCGCCGGGGGCACGTGATCCGGCCCGAGGACATCCCGGTGCTCCTGAGCATGGGCAAGGAGCACATCTATGTCCTGGAGATCCCGCCGGGGATGGTCCACGAGGAGGAGGCGGCGGTACGGGTCGCCCGGGCCATCGCCGGGCCGGGGCTCACGGCCACTGAGCCCCGGGAGGGCCGGGTAGACCTCCGGGCCGCGCACCCCGGCCTCCTGCGGGTGGACACCGAGCGGCTCCTGCGGATCAACAGCGTCGGCGAGGTCCAGGTGGCCACCCGCCTCGACCGGACCCCGGTGGCCGCCGGCGAGACGGTGGCGGGCACCCGGGTGACGCCCCTTCTGGTGGAGGAGGAGCAGATCCAGACGGTGGAGGCCCTGGCGGCGTCGGGGCCGGTGCTCCAGGTCCTGCCCTTCCGGCCCCTCCGGGCCGCCATCGTGGTGACCGGCAGCGAGGTCTACAAGGGGCGGATCCAGGACCGGTTCGGGCCGGTGGTCCGGCAGAAGGTGGAGGCCCTCGGGGGCCAGGTCATCTCCGTGGCCATCGCCGACGACCGGCCGGAGATGGTGGCGGAGCGGATCCGGGAAGCCCTCGCCGCCGGGGCGGAACTGGTGCTCTGCACCGGCGGCATGTCCGTCGACCCGGACGACGCCACCCCGGCCGGGATCCGGCTGGCAGGGGCCCGGATCGTCACCTACGGCGCGCCGGTGCTCCCCGGCTCCATGTTCCTGATGGCCTACATCGGCCCGGTGCCGGTAATGGGTCTGCCCGGAGCGGTGATGCACGCGCCCCGGACCCTCTTCGATCTGGTCCTGCCCCGGGTGATGGCCGGCGAGGTGCTCACCAAGGCGGACTTCGTGGCCCTCGGCCACGGCGGTCTGCTCTAGCCCCGCTGAGGGCGCGGCGCCGGGACAGGCCGCACACCGGGTGCGGCGCCGGGGCAAGCCGCCCGCCGGATGCGGCACCGGGAAGGGCGCGGGCGGACGTTCCGGGCAGACTCTCAAAAAGGGTGACGGGTCATGCCGCAGCGGATCCTGGTGGTGGACGACGAACCGGCCATCGTCGAACTGGTTGCCTACAACCTGCGCCGGGAGGGCTTTGACGTTCTCACCGCCGCCACGGGTCCCGAGGCGCTGGAGAAGGCGACGGCGGAGAAGCCGGACCTGGTGGTGCTGGACCTGATGCTCCCGGGGATGGACGGCTTTGCCGTCTGCCGGGAGCTCCGCAAGCGGAGCGAGGTGCCGGTGCTGATCCTTTCCGCCCGGGGGGATGAGGTGGACCGGGTGGTGGGGTTCGAACTGGGGGCCGACGATTACGTGGTGAAGCCCTTCAGCCCCCGGGAACTGATCGCCCGGGTCAAGGCCATCCTGCGCCGGACGGCCCCGGCGGAGGCCTCCGGCGGCCGCCGGGTCTTCGGCGACCTGACCATCGACTACGAGACCTACGAGGTGACGGTGGGAGGCCGCCGGGTCGACCTGACGCCCACGGAGTTTCAGATCCTGCGGGTGCTGACCAGCCGGCCGGGCCGGGTCTTCAGCCGGGACGAACTCCTCGACCGGGTCCGGGGCGAGGAGTTCTTCGGGGACGTCCGGACCGTGGATGTCCACGTCCGGCACCTCCGGGCCAAGATCGGCGACGATCCCCAGAACCCCCGGTACATCGAGACCGTCCGGGGGGTCGGCTACCGGTTCAAGGGGGGGCAGGGGCGGTGAAGGGGCTGCGGCGCCAGGCGGTGCTCTATTTTCTGGTGCCCGCGGCGGTGGTGGCCGCGGCCCTCGCCCTCTCGGTGCCCATGGGCCTCCTCACCGTCCGCACCGAAGGGCTGGGGCTCGGCCATCTGCTGCTCCTGGCGGTGATGGTGGGGGCGATGCTGGTCCCGCCGGTGGGGGGCTACCGGCTCACCCTCCACCTGGCCAACCTCCTGGACGAGGTCCGGGAGGTGATCCGCCGGTTCGGCCAGGGGGATTTCTCCGCCACCGGCCTGGGTCCGGCGCCGGAGGCGGCGGAGCTCCAGGTGCAGATGGGGGAGACCGCCCGGAGCCTCCAGGAGCAGCTTTACAGCCTCCTGGCGGAGAAGGGTCAGCTGGAGGCGATGCTGGCCCACATGGCCGAGGGGGTGCTGCTCCTCGACCGCAAGGGCCGGATCCTCGCCCTCAACCCCGCGGCGGAGGGGATCTTCCGGGTCCGCCGGGAGGAGGTCCTGGGGCGGGACCACCTGGAGATCACCCACAACTTTGAGCTGGAGGAGCGGCTGCGCCGGGTGCTGGCGGAGGGGCGGCCGGAGACGGTGGAGTTCACCCGGGCCTGGCCCCAGGAGCAGGTCCTGGAGGCCCGGCTGGCGCCGGTCTACCGGGGGGAGGAGCAGGTCGGGGCCCTGATGGTGATCCACGACATCACCCGGTTCCGGCGGCTGGAGCGCATGCGGACCGAGTTTGTGGCCAACGTCTCCCACGAACTCCGCACCCCCCTCACGGCCATCCGGGGGTTCGCCGAGACGCTGCTGGAGGGGGCGGACGAGGACCCGGAGACCCGGCGCCACTTCCTCTCCCTCATGCACAAGGAGGCCGAGCGGCTCTCGGCCCTCATCGAGGACCTTCTGGACCTTTCCCGGCTGGAGTCAGGCCGGGTCCGGTTTCAATTCGATGCGGTAGCCCTCGGCGAGCTCTGCGATGAGGTGGCCGAGCGGCTCCGCCCCCGGGCGGAACAGGCGGGGCTCGTCCTCCGGGTGGAGATTCCCCCGGACCTGCCGCCGGTCCGGGGGGACCGGGACCGGCTGGCCCAGGTGCTGATCAACCTGGTGGACAACGGGATCAAGTACACCCCGCCGGGGGGCGAGGTCCGGGTCATGGCCCGGCCCGAGGGGGCGGTGGTCCGGGTCCTGGTCCAGGATACGGGCATCGGCATTCCCCGGCCGGACCTGTCCCGGGTCTTCGAGCGGTTCTACCGGGTGGACAAGGCCCGCAGCCGGGCCTCGGGCGGCACGGGCCTCGGGCTCTCCATCGTCAAGCACATCGTCGAGGCCCACGGGGGGCAGGTCGGGGTGGAGAGCGAACCGGGGAAGGGCTCGACCTTCTTCTTTACGGTGCCGGTGGCCTTTACAGGGCCGGCGGCGGGCCCCGCCAGCCCCCCGGGGGAGGAATGAAAGACCGTGTCTGAGAATAAGTTTGAGGTCAAGGATTTGCACCTTTATTACGGCAGCTTCCACGCCCTCAAGGGGATCACCATGGCGATCCCGGCCCGGCGGGTCGTCGCCTTCATCGGCCCGTCGGGGTGCGGGAAGTCCACCTTCCTCCGGACCCTCAACCGGATGAACGACCTGATCCCGGGGGTGCGGGTCCAGGGGCAGGTGCTGCTGGACGGCCAGGACATCTACGCTCCCGACGTGGACGTGGTGGCCCTCCGGCAGCGGGTGGGGATGGTCTTCCAGCGGCCCAACCCCTTCCCCATGTCGATTTTCGACAACGTCGCCTACGGCCCCCGGCTCCTGGGGGTGCGGGACCGGAACGTCCTCCGGCGGATCGTGGGGGAGTGCCTGGAGGCCGTCGGCCTCTGGGACGAGGTCCGGGGCCGGCTGGACGCCTCCGCCCTGGGGCTTTCCGGCGGCCAGCAGCAGCGGCTCTGCATCGCCCGATGCCTCGCGGTGGAGCCCGAGGTGATCCTGATGGACGAGCCGACCTCCGCCCTGGACCCGGTGGCCACGGCGAAGATCGAGGACCTGATCCTGCGCCTCAAGGAGCGCTACACCATCGTGATCGTCACCCACAGCATGCAGCAGGCGGCCCGGATCTCGGACTACACCGGCTTCTTCCTGAGCGGGGAGCTGGTGGAGTTCGGCCCGACGGGAACCCTCTTCACCAACCCCCGGGACCAGCGGACGGAGGACTACATCACCGGGCGGTTCGGGTAAGGACCGGACGGTTCGGACCGGGAGGCGGGTCGGGCCGCAGGATCGAGCGGGACGCAGGAAGGGAGCGGATGGCCGTGACGACCCGGCGTGGCTTTCAGGAGCAACTGGCGGACCTGCAGCACGAGATCCTCCGGATGGGGACCCTGGTGGAGGAGACCATCGACAGGGCTGTTCGGTCCCTCCGGGACCTGGACGCGGACCTGGCCCGCCAGGTGATGGCGGAGGACGACCGGATCGACCAGCTCATGCTGGAGATCGAGCGCCAGTGCCTCGAACTCATCGCCCTGCAGCAGCCCCTGGCCGGGGACCTCAGGGTGATCGGCACCGCCCTCAAGATCATCACCGACCTGGAGCGGATGGCGGACCACGCCCACAACATCGCCCGGACCACCCTCCGGCTCCAGGGGGAGCAACTGGTCAAGCCCCTGGTGGACATTCCCCGGATGGCGGAACTGGTGATGGCCATGACCCGGGACGCCCTCCAGGCCTACGTCAAGCGGGATACCGGGCTGGCGGCCGCCCTGGACGAGCGGGACAACGAGGTCGACAACCTCTATCGCCGGGTCTTCGACGAACTGGAGGAACTGATGAAAAAGGACCCGGGCACCATCCGGCAGGGGCTGCAGCTCCTGCTGGTGGCCCGGGACCTGGAGCGGGTGGCGGACCACGTCACCAACCTGGGCGAGTGGGTGATCTACATGGTCACCGGCGAGCGCCGGGTGATGAACGACTAGAGGGTGCGCCGCGGCCCGATGACGCCGCCGAGTCCACGGTCCAGCCGGCCCCGCACCGGGCACACCGTCCAGGAGCCAGAGCCTTCCGGCGGTGTCCACCGCCAGGGCCAGGCCCATCCCCCCTCCCCCGGTTCACACCGCCAGGTCCAGGGCGGCGGCGTAGCAGATGGGGTACCGGAGGATCCCGACCGCGGCGCCGGGGTTGCCCCAGCGCATCAGGCTGACCCGGAGGGGCTTGCCGTTCACCTCGATGAGCTGGACGGCACCCGCCCGGGTCACCCCCAGGTCGAGGCCCAGTTCCCCGCAGGGGCCCAGGTGCGCGTCGATGCACCGCGCGACCCGCACCGAGGCGTCGGTGAGCTCTTCCAGGACCTCCCGGCCCCGGCGGCCGAAGGAGTGGGCCAGGACCCGCTCCGCCGGCGCCACCAGCCCGCCGCTCCGGGGACTGGTGACGACCCCCTCCTCCGGAGCGATCCGGGCCACCAGCCCGGTCACCTGCCAGTTGCCCCCGGCGTCCTTCTGCACCAGGGCCCGGAAGTCGTAGGGGTTGCCCAGGTAGGTGGCCAGGGGGATGCCCTCCTGGATGAGGTACGCCCGCCCGGGGGGCAGGAGGTCGAGGACCGCTTCCACCGGACCGGGGGGCCCGGGGGGTGCGGGCACCCCGCCGGACTCGCTGGGCTGGATCGCCCACCCCCGGCCCCGCCGCTCCAACCGGAAGATGCCCTTGCCCTTGTAGAGGTTGTCCGGCTTCAGGTAGAGGACCGGGAATTGCGCGGCCATCACCCGGAGGTTCTCCCGGCTGAGGGGCAGGGTGACCGGCAGCAGGGGCCGGAGGTTCGGGTCCCGTTCCGTCAGGGTGTAGGCGGTGAGCTTGGGGATGTTGATGGGGCGGTTGACGACGGTGATTCCCGCCCGCTCCGCCACCTGCCGCATCTGCCGGGACTCGGCCCGGCCGTCGGGGCCAAAGCACCGGTCGCAGACCACCCGGGGGAGGGGGATGGTCTGGGGCTCCCAGCCGCCGGGACCCAGCCAGTAGGCCCGGACCTCCCCCCGGGGGAGGTCGACGTCCTGCACCCGGAAAAAGCAGAGCACCGCGGCGAGTTCCTCGGCGCACCGCTGGTACCGCCGGTAGACCGTGTCCTCCTGGCCTGCCAGGAGGTTTTCGAGTTTCTGGGACGAGATCAGCAGGGCGACGAGGGGACCAAGCCGCAGCCCCTGGGGGCCCCGGAAGAGGCCCAGGGTGGGGACCTGCGGCAACAGGAGCCGGGCCGCGGCCTCCCGGGACGGGGCCACCGCCCCCCGGGGCAGGTCCTGGGCGCGGGCCACCGCCACCGCCACGGTCCGCTGCCCGAAGGAGAGGGGGATCCGCTCTCCCGGCGCCAGGCCCAGCCCGGCCATGACGTCCGGCGCCAGGGCCAGCGCCGGGATGCCGCCTTCCGGATGGCCGTCCGGATGCGCGAGGGTGTGGCTCCCCGGGAGCACCAGGGCGATTCGCCTTCCCCGCACCTGCCCATCCCTCCATCGATGGACGAGACCTGGAACCCAGCCTATGCGCCCCGGGGCGAAGGCCGTGACATCCCGCCCAACGGGCGGCGTAGGGTAGTGATGCCCGGCGAGGATGCCGTCGTGATGCCCGGCGAGGATGCCCGGCCCGGTCCGGGCGACACGGCCCCGGCGGCCCTCCCTGGGGGAACCGCCCGGACGAGATCAGGAGGGTGGTCTCCGAGGTCTAGAGGACCTCCGGGCCATCCCCCACGACGCCCCGATCTACCTCATGGCCCACTTCAATCACCCCCGGGAGCTGACCCCCGAAGCCCTGCGGGCCGTCGCAGCCCTCCAGAAGGCCGGGGTGGCGGTGGTCAACCAGTCGCCGATCCTTCGCCAGGTGAACGACTCGGTCCCGGTCCTGGCGGAACTGCTGGACCGGCTCTCCTGGGCGGGGGTCACGCCGTACTATTTCTTCCAGAACCGGCCCGTGGCCGGCAACGCGGCCTTCGTGGTCTCCCTGGTCGAGGCCTATGTACTGGTGGAGGGGGCCAAAGCCCGGACCTCGGGCCTGGGCAAGCGGGGCCGGTTTGGCATGAGCCACGCCACGGGGAAGATCGAGGTGCTGGCCGTGGCCGACGGGAAGATCTACCTCAAGTACCACCAGGCTCGGAATCCCGCGGACTGCGGCCGCTTCATGGTCTACGACCTGCCCCCGGGCGCGGCGTGGTTCGACGACCTGCTGCCCGCCCCGGGGGTGCGGCCCGCCCCGGGCGAAATCGGGCCAGAAGCAGGTGCGGAAGCCCCGCGGGGCGAAAAGAGCCGCTGAAGACCTGGCGTCCGAGAGGGGTGGGCTGGATGGCGGAGCGCTTTGCTGTGCATGCGTACAAGTGCGTCGACTGCGATCGGGCCTTCTTCGCGCTGGAACGGTACCTGCCCCATCGCTGCCCCTTCTGCCAGTGCCCCAGCGTGGTGCGGCTCAAGGACCGGGCGGAGGTGACCATCTGGCCGGCGCAGCCGGCGGGGGAGCCTGGCTCGCCGGCGCCGCCGGCAGGGGAGCCAGGGGAAGGGAAGGGTTGATAGCCGCCAGGAGCCGGGCCCGGGCCCGGCTCCTGGCGGTCGGGGGCCCTGGGACCCACCGGAGGCGGCCGTTCCGCTCCGTCGAAACTTCACGGGATCTTAACGTTTCCTTAACGGGCATCCGGGATGATCAGGAGCGGTGGCTTCGCACAGCAGCCTCAGGAAGGGAGTCAGGAACCAGCATGGCGAAGGGTCCTCGGGTCCTCGCTGCGGTGGTGACGGCCCTCTCTCTGGTGCTCTTCGGGTGCGACGGCGGCGGCCAGCGAGGGTCCCAGGCCGGCGGGTCGGAACTCCGGGGCGAGGTCCGGATTGACGGCTCCTCCACCGTCTACCCGATCACAGAGGCGGTGGCGGAGGAGTTCCAGCGGGAGCACCCCGGGGTGCGGGTGACCATCGGCGTCTCCGGCTCCGGCGGCGGTTTCAAGAAGTGGACCCGGGGCGAGGTGGACATCAACAACTCCTCCCGGAAGATTCGGCCCGAGGAAGCCGAGGCGGTGGAGCAGAACGGCCTCGGCTATGTGGAGATCCCGGTGGCCTACGACGGCATCGTCGTGGCGGTCCATCCCAAGAACAACTGGGCCACCTGCATTACCGTGGAGGAGCTGCACCAGATCTGGAAGCCTGACTCCCAGGTGAGGCGCTGGAACGAGGTCCGGCCGGAGTGGCCGGACCTGGAGCTGAAGCTCTACGGTCCCGGCACTGACTCCGGCACCTTCGAATACTTCACGGAGCACATCAACAAGCAGGCGGGGGCCAGCCGGACGGACTACACCGCCTCGGAGGACGACAACCTCCTGATCCATGGCGTCATGGGCGAACGGGCAGCCCTGGGCTACTTCGGTTACGCGTACTACGTGGAGAACCAGGGGGCGGTCAGGGCCCTGGCGGTGGACGGGGGCCAGGGCTGCGTCGAGCCCACCGGGGAGACCATCCAGAACGGCACCTACCCGCTGGCCCGGCCGGTCTACATCTACCCCACCCGGAAGGCCCTGGAGCGGCCGGAGGTCCGGGCGTTTGTCGAATTCTACCTGAAGAACGCGCCGGTGCTGGTCCCGGAGGTGGGGTTCACTCCCCTGACCCAGGAGATGTACGACGAAATTCTAAAGAAAATTCAGTAGCCAGGACCTGTCCTGCGGGCGCTGGCACGCCCCGGAGACCCGTCCGGTGAGCGTCGCCGGGGCCTGCGGTTCTGTCTATGGGGCGACCCGGTCCGGGAAGCGGATCCTGGGCTTGACCCGGTCTGTGGAGCCGGTCTCTGGCGTGACCCAGTCTGTGGAGCGACAGGAGAGGTGGGGGTATGGCCAACGCAGCGGCTGGGGGACGGGACCTGCGGGTGAGCCCCCGGTGGCGGGAGGCCCAGAAGCGGCGGGAGCGGTGGATCGGGTGGCTCCTCCTGGCCGCCGGTCTGGTGTCGGTGCTGACCACGGCGGGAATCGTCCTCACCCTGACGGTGGACACCGTGCAGTTTTTCCGGCACGTCTCCCTCTGGGAGTTCCTGACCGATGACAGGTGGACGCCGCTCTTCACGCCCAAGCACTTCGGGATCCTGCCCCTGCTTAACGGGACCTTTCTCGTGGCGGTGGGCTCCGCCCTGATCGCGGTCCCCCTGGGGCTGGGCAGCGCGATCTACCTGAGCGAGTACGCCTCCGACCGGGTGCGGCGGGTCGTGAAGCCCCTCCTGGAGATCCTCGCCGGCATTCCGACGGTGGTCTACGGCTACTTTGCTCTGACCTACATCACGCCGCTCCTGCGGCGGTACATCGAGGACCTGGAGGTCTTCAACGCCCTCAGCGCCTGCATCGCGGTCGGGGTGATGATCATCCCGACGGTCTCCTCCCTGAGCGAGGACGCGATGGTGGCGGTGCCCCGGTCCCTCCGGGAGGCGGCCTACGCCCTGGGCGCCACCCGGCTGGAGGTGGCCCTCAAGGTGGTGGTCCCGGCGGCCTTCTCCGGCATCGTGGCCGCCATCATCCTCGCGGTCTCCCGGGCGGTGGGGGAGAGCATGATCGTCGCCCTGGCGGCGGGTTCCACCCCCAAGCTCACCCTCAACCCCCTGGAGTCGATCCAGACCATGACCGGCTTCATCGTCCAGGTGAGCCAGGGGGATGTGGGCTACGACACCGTGGAGTACTACAGCATCTACGCGGTGGGCATGGCCCTGTTCCTCATCACCTTGCTGATGAATCTCCTGGCCCGGTGGGTGGTCCGGCGGTATCAGGGGGGGGAGCGGGCATGACCGGGGAGTGGCAGCGGCGGCGGCGGGCCCGGCAGCGGCTGGACCGGATCTTCGCGGCGGTCTTCCTGCTGGCCATCGCTCTCAGCCTCCTGACCCTGGCGGTTCTCTTCTGGGACGTGGTCCGGGACGGCGCCCGGTGGCTCCGGTGGGAGTTCCTCACCGGCTATCCCTCCCGGATCCCGGAGCGGGCCGGGATCCTGGTCCCTCTGGTGGGCTCCCTCTGGGTCATCGGCCTGACCGCGCTGCTGGCCCTGCCCCTGGGGGTGGCCGCCGCGATCTACCTGGAGTTCTACGCGGGGGACAGCTGGCTCTCCCGGCTGATCGAGGCCAACATCGCCAACCTGGCCGGGGTCCCCTCCATCGTCTACGGCCTTCTGGGCCTGGCGGTCTTTGTCCGGGGGCTGCACCTGGGCCGCTCGGTGCTGGCCGCCGCCCTGACCATGACCCTTCTGGTCCTGCCGGTGATCATCGTGGCCACCCGGGAGGCCCTGCGGGCGGTTCCCCTTTCCCTCATCCACGGCGCCTACGCCCTCGGGGCCACCCGGTGGCAGGTGATCCGGACGGTGGTGCTGCCCACTGCGGCGGGGAGCATCATGACCGGCGTCATCCTGGCCATCTCCCGGGCCCTGGGGGAGACCGCCCCCCTGATCACCGTCGGCGCCTGGGCCTTCATCACCTACTTGCCCCGGCACCCCCTCGACGGCTTTTCGGTGCTGCCGATCCAGATCTTCAACTGGGCTGCCCGGCCAAAGCCGGCCTTTCAGCAACTCGCCGCCGCCGGCATCATCGTGCTGCTGGCGGTGCTCCTCAGCCTGAACGCGGTGGCCATCTGGCTGCGGAACAAGTACCAGAAGAAGGCGGAGTGGTAGGGCGATGGGCGTCGCCTTTCAGATCCGGAACCTGAACGTCTACTACGGGCAGCACCAGGTCCTGTACGACGTCAACATGGACATCCGGGAGCGGGCGGTCACCGCGATCATCGGCCCGTCGGGCTGCGGCAAGTCCACCCTGCTTCGGTGCCTGAACCGGATGCACGACCTGCAGCCCGGGGTGCGGATCACCGGCGAGGTGCGCTTCAAGGGCAAGAACATCTACGACGACGACGTGGACCCGATGGAGATCCGGTACCGGATCGGCATGGTCTTCCAGAAGCCGAACCCGTTCCCGAAGTCCATCTTCGAGAACGTCGCCTTCGGCCCCCGGATCAACGGCTACCGGGGCAACCTGAACGAGCTGGTGGAGCGGTGCCTCCGGCAGGCGGCCCTCTGGGACGAGGTGAAGGACCGGCTCCACAAGAGCGCGCTCTCCCTGTCCGGCGGGCAGCAGCAGCGGCTCTGCCTGGCCCGGGCCCTGGCGGTGGAGCCGGAGGTGATCCTGATGGACGAGCCGGCCTCGGCCCTCGACCCCATCTCCACCGCCAAGCTGGAGGACCTGATCCTGGAGCTGAAGTCCCGGTACACCATCGTCCTGGTCACCCACAACATGCAGCAGGCCGGCCGGGTGGCGGACGAGACGGCGTTCTTCCTGAACGGCCGGCTGATCGAGATGGGGCCCACCCGGCAGATGTTCGCCAACCCCCGGGAGAAGAAGACCGAGGAGTACCTCACGGGCCGGTTCGGGTAGGGCCCACGGCGACCCAGAGGCAAAGGCTCCGGACCCGCGGGTTCGGAGCCTATTGATTTCCGGGTCCCCGGCGTGGGCCAGGAGGGTATACTATCAAGTATTACGAATCAATCACTAGTGAAGCACGGGGACATCTGCGGTGGGCGAGATTCCGTCTGACAGCCGGCAGGTGTCCGTAGTCGGCCAGATTCGCCAATCCCAGGCAGGCATCTGCAGAAGGCAGAGATTCCGCTTCACAGCGGGCAGGCCGCTGTACCACGAGATTCCGCCCAGTGGGGGGAACCGATCGATGGCTGCAACCGAGCACCGGCCTCAGCGTCCCGCCAGCGCCCGGGCTCCGGAGCCCGGGACGGAGGTCCGCTTCTCCGTCTGCCCCCACGACTGCTGGGATACCTGCGCGCTGCAGGTCTTCCTCCGGGACGGCCGGGTGGTGCGGGTGGCCGGCGACCCCGAGCACCCGGTCACCCGGGGGTTTGTCTGCTTCAAGGTGAACCACTACGAGGAGCGGGTCTACAGCCCTGACCGGGTCCTCTACCCCCTGAAGCGGGTGGGGCCCAAGGGGGAGGGCCGGTTTGTCCGCATCTCCTGGGACGAGGCCCTGGACCTCATCGCCAGCCGGCTCAAGGCCATCGTCCAGCAGTACGGCGGTGAGGCGGTGCTGCCGTACTCCTACGCGGGGACCATGGGGCTCCTGGGGTACGGCTCCATGGACCGGCGGTTCTTTCACAAGCTAGGGGCATCGCTTCTCGACCGGACCATCTGCTCCGCGGCGGGGACCGCGGCCCTCCGGTACACCTACGGGGAGCGGATGGGGCCGGACCCGGAGGATATCCCCGGGGGCGCCCGGCTGATCCTGGTCTGGGGGCTCAACGTGGTCAGTTCCAACGTCCACCAGGCGCCCATCCTCCAGGAGGCCCGGCGCCGGGGGGCCACGGTGGTGGTGATCGACCCGTACAACAACGGCACCGCCCGGCTGGCGGACTGGTACCTGGCGCCCCGGCCGGGGACCGACGCGGCCCTGGCCCTGGGGATGATGCACGTCATCCTGACCGAGGGGCTCCAGGACCAGGAGTACATCGACCGGCACACCGTGGGCTTTGACCGGCTCCGGGAGACGGTCCTGGCCTGGCCGCCGGAGCGGGCGGCGGCGGTGACCGGGATTCCGGGGGAGGAGATCCGGCGGCTCGGGCGGATGTACGGGGAGGAGCATCGGTCCCTCATCCGGTGCGGGTACGGGATGCAGCGGCACTCCGGCGGGGGCATGGCCATGCGGGCCCTGGCGATCCTCCCGGCCCTCACCGGCGCCTGGCGGTACCCGGGGTGCGGGCTGCTCCTTTCCAACAGCGGCTCGTACCGGTGGAACTACGGGGCCCTGGAGCGGCCGGACCTCCTTCCCGAGCCCCGGCCCCGGACCGTCAACATGAACCGGCTGGGCTGGGCCCTCACCGAACTCCGGGACCCGCCGGTGATGGCCCTCTTTGTCTACAACAGCAACCCCGCCGGGGTGGCGCCGAACCAAAACCGGGTGATCCAGGGTCTCCTTCGTGAAGACCTCTTCACGGTGGTCCACGAGCAGCTGATGACCGACACCGCCCGGTACGCGGACGTGGTGCTGCCAGCCACCACCATGCTGGAGCACCTGGACCTGTACTGGTCCTACTGGCACCTGTACGTGATGCTGGCCGAGCCGGTCATCCCGCCCCAGGGCGAGGCGGTGCCCAACACCGAGCTCTTCCGGCGGCTGGCCGCGGCCATGGGCTTCACGGACCCGTGCTTCCGGGACAGCGACGAGGAGCTGATCCTCCAGGCCCTGGAGGGGAGCGCGGCTGCGGCGGCCGCCGCGCCCCACCTCACCGGCCGGGCCCAGGCGGAGGCGGCCCTGGCGCTCCTGAGCCGGCAGAAGTGGCTGAAGATCGACCGGAGCCCCGCGCCCTTCGCCGAGGGCGGCTTTGCCACCCCCTCGGGGAAGATCGAGCTCTACTCCGAGACCCTGGCCCGCGCGGGGCTGCCGGGCACCGTGGCTTACATCCCGCCCCACGAGTCCCCCGACGGGGCGCCGGAACTCTACCGGCGGTACCCGATTCAACTCATCACCCCGGCGGCCCACCACTTCCTCAACACGACCTTTGCCAACCTGCCCTCCCACATGGCCGGGGAGCAGTGCCCGCCCCTCTACCTGAACCCGGCGGACGCCGAGGCCAGGGGGCTCCGGGACGGGGACTGGGCCCGGGTCTACAACGACCGGGGCGAGGTTTACCTGAAGGTGCGGGTGGGGGAGTGGAGCCGGCCCGGGGTGGCCATCAGCCCCAGCCTCTGGTGGAACCGGTTCAGCCCCGGGGGCCGGAACGTCAACGCCCTGACCAGCGATGCCCTCTCGGATATGGGCGGCGGGGCGGTCTTCCACAGCAACCTGGTGGAGGTGACCCGGGTGCCGGAGGCCGAGGCCCAGGCCCTGGAGCGGGAGTTCCAGGAGCGCACCCGGGACCGGCTGGGCCGTCGGGAGGAGGCTTGAGGCCGCGGCAGGTGGTCTCGTGTGCAGCGGGGGAGGTGGTCCGTTGCGCACCGCAGGAGGTGGTCCCTTGCGCACGGCGGCAGGTAGTCCCTTGCACACCGCCGCAGGTGGTCCCTTGCGCCGTCGGATGCTCCGTCTTCTTTTCGCCCTCGCCCTGGTTCTGGCAGCGGGCCTCATGGCGCCTCTCCTTGCCCCGCCGGCGGTGGCGGCGCCCGAGGCTGAGGCTTCCTTCCTGGCCTTCCGGGTGACCGGGGAGATCAACCCGGGGCTGGCGGCGATGCTCGACCGGGCGGTGGCCCGGGCCGAGGCCGGCGCCCCGGAGGTCCGGGCCCTGGTGCTGGTGATCGACACCCCGGGCGGGCTGGTGGCCGCCGCGGAACGGATGCGGGACGCGCTTCTCCGGACCCGGGTGCCGACCCTGGCCTACGTGGAGGGGCACGCGACCTCCGCGGGGGCCCTGGTGGCCCTGGCGGCCCAGCACCTCTACATGGCGCCGGGGAGCACCATCGGCGATGCGGAACCGATCCCGTACTCCGACAAGGCGGTCAGCTACGTCCGGGGCCTCTTCGAGGCCACCGCCGAGGCCCGGGGCCGGGACGTCCGGGTGGCGGCGGCGATGGTGGACAAGAAGGTGGAGATCCCGGGGGTCACTACCGGCCTGCCCCTCAACCTCCGGTACAGCCAGGCGGTGGAACTGGGGATCGCCGACGGGGTGGCGGAGAACCTGACGGAGGCCCTCCGGGCCGCCGGCCTCGGCGAGGGAGAGGTGGTCTGGTACCGGCCCACGGCCTCGGAACGGGCCGCCCGGTTCCTCACCCAGTCCTGGGTGGCAAGCCTCCTGCTTCTGATCGCCCTCGGAGCCCTGGCCCTGGAAATGGCGACCCCTGGCGTCGGTCTGCCAGGGGCGGTGGGGGTGGGAGCCCTGGTGGTCTTCTTCGGATCCCACCTGCTGGTGGGTACGGCCAACTGGCTGGAAATCGGACTGGTGATCCTGGGGATTCTGCTTCTGGTGGTGGAGGTCTTCGTCCCCGGTTTCGGCATCTTCGGCATCGCCGGGCTGGCGGCCCTGGCGGCGGGGATCTTCCTCATCGCCCCGGACGCCCGGACCGCTGCCCTCTACCTGGCGGTGGCCGCCTTCGGGTTCCTGGCCCTGCTCCTGGCCTTCTTCCGGTTCCTCAGCCGCAGGGGGTTCATCCCCTGGCTCACCCTGGAGCGCCGGTTGGACCGGGAGGCCGGGTTTGTCGCCCCCCGGGCGGCGAGCGCGGACCTGGTCGGGGCCCGGGGTGAGGCCGTCACCCCCCTCCGGCCCGCCGGGGTGGCCCGGCTGGGTGACCGGCGGGGGGGCGTGGGGGCCGAGGGGGG
>QGUP01000175.1 GCA_003242505.1 Bacillota bacterium | reverse complement strand
ATTTTTTTAAAAAAAGGGATAGGGCCCCGAAAAGGGGAGTGGCGCTGTTGAGGATGGCCGCCATGGACGCGGTCAGGTGCAGTTCCGCCCAGTTGATGAGGGAGAAGGGGATGGCGCCGTTGATGGCCCCCAGGATGAGGAACCGGAGCATGTGGCCTCGAAGGCGGACGGTCTGGCGGACCGCCAGGCCGTAGAGGACCAGGGCCAGTCCGGCGAGCAGCACCCGCAGGTCGGCCAGGGCGAAGGGACCGAGCCCGGGCACCGCGACGCGGATGAAGAGGAAGGAGGAACCCCAGACGGCTGCCAGCAGGAGCAGCAGGGAGAGGTCGACAAGCGACATGCGCTCTGGCCCCTTCTTCTTGAAATTCCGATTCGACCGCGGTCCGAGGTGAACCGGATGACGGAAGAGTAATTCTTCATGTGCAACGAGGCTCCTCTACGGACTGGCTGCCGTCGTCAGGAAGAAACGGGGGGAGCCACGGACCAGGGGGGTCGCCCGTGAAACCCATCGATCACCCCGCACCTGAGCGGAAGCAGGCGATTCTCAGGCGCTACGAAGCGCGTCTGCGGAGAGCCGAGGCACGGCCGGAGTACGTGGGAATGCTCCCGGCCGGCCCCCTGACCTTTTTCGCCGAGCGGCAGGTCGGGCCCAGTCTCTACCTGGTAGCCTACGAGTTCACCTGTACCTTCCCACACCCGGGGAACACCCTGCGCTGCGTGGACCTGGTAGGCAAGGACCGGGAGGGGAGGTGGCGGGCCCTCGAAGGGGTGGCCACCGGCTTTCCCAACCTCCTCACCCTGGTGGCCGTTGACGTGAACGTTGCCAGCCCCTCCCACTACCTTGTCGTCCACGGTAAGGTCCTGAACCCCGCCGCGAGCCGCATTCAGGTGACCTTTGCGACCCGACCGGCCGTGACGGAACCGGTGGTCTTGCCCTACTACATGGTGGTCATCGACCGGACCGGTGACTTCCTTCCCAGATCTCTGACCGTCTACGACTTCGCCGGCAACGTGCTCCAGCACACGGACTTTCCCTGGCCACCGGACTGCGAACCAGATGCGCCAGAGTTCGGATGAGCCGGTGCGGCGGCCGAGCCCGCATGCCGATGCCTCGCGGCCCGAACCCCGGCTGGAACGGAATGTATGGTATACTGGAACATGGGACAAACCCGGGAAACCTCCGGTAGAGCGGCAGCGCAGAAGGGGAGAAAGGTGTTGCCGACAGAGCAGCCGAGGCGTGGGCAGAGACGCCGCAGGGTGCGGCATTCTGCCCGGCTGCCGGTCCGGGAGGATCTGCGCCTGGAGATCACCGGCTGGGTCCTCCTGGCGGTGGCGGTCTGGCTTTTCATCAGCATGGCAGGGGGCGGCGGCTTCCTCGGCGCCCAGGTCCGCACCGGTCTCGTCTACCTGGTCGGCACCGTCGCCGGCTGGGTGTTGCCCGCAGGGCTTCTGGCCCTGGGCGGGTCCGTCCTGCTCTTCCGCCGGGTGACCACCCTGCCGCCCTGGCGGCTGTGGGGGTGTCTCCTCATCTTCCTCACCCTGGCCGCAGCGGTCCAGATCCTCCGGTATCCGTACCTGCCGCCGGGATCCCCCGAAGCCCAGGCCGCCGGTCAGGTGGCCCAATTCGAGCCGGAGCACCTGGCCCGGGGCGGCGGGGTTCTGGGCTGGGGGCTGGAATGGGCGCTCACCCGGCTCCTGGGCCACGTGGGCCGGTGGGTGGCCCTGGCGGCCGGCGCCCTGGTCGGCCTGGTTCTCGCCCTGGAGATCTCCCTGGCCCAGTGGCTCCGCCGGGCCGGCGGCGGGGCGGCCCGGGCGGGGGGTGCTCTGGTGGCGGGGGCAGGGCGGCTGGTGACCGGCGCCGTGCGCCTGGCCCCGGTCCGGCTGGGGGCGAACCGGCCGGAAGGGCTGCGGCCTGATGCTGTCCATGAGGTGGTGACCCGCCGGGCCGGCAGAACCGCGGCCGGGAAGGCAGCGGCAAAGGGTCCCGAGGGGCCCGGGGCGGCTGCCCGGGAGCAGGGGGCGGAGGAGCCGGGGTTCACCATCCGCATCACGGGCCTCGCCGACCGCAGCGCTGGCAGGGCCGCGGGCGCTGGCGCTTCCGTCGGGGCTGGCGCCGGGGCCTCCGTCGAGTCTGGCGCCGGCGCTTTCGCCGGGACTGGCGCCGGCACCACCCCCGGAGGTGGCGCCGCCGGCGCCATCACGGTCGCCGGGGCCCGGCCAGGGGCCAAGGACCGGCCGGTGGCGCGGGAGACCGGTTCGGGGCCGGAGCCCGGCACCGGGGCCGGGGACCGGGGGAACGGGAGCCCCGGCAGCCAGGGGGTCGGAGCCCAGGGTGCGAACCTGCCGGCTTCCCTGCCGGCGGCAGGCGAGGCGGCGCCCGCCCCGGCCGGCCAGGGTTCCGAGGCCCCGCCGCCCCCGGCGCCGTACCAGCTTCCGCCCCTTGACCTCCTCCAGTCCGGGGCCCAGAACCAGCCGAACCGGGATGTTCATCAGAGCATCGTGGAGAAAGCCCGACTGCTGGAGGAGGTGCTGGCCACCTACGGGGTGCCGGCCAAGGTGGTGGAGGTGCACCAGGGGCCGGCCATCACCCGGTTTGAACTGACCGTGCAGCCCGGGGTGAAGGTGGCCAAGGTCGCGAGCCTCGCGGACGACCTCGCCTACCACCTGGCGGCCCGGGATGTGCGGATCGAGGCGCCGATTCCTGGCAAGCGGGCCATCGGCATCGAGGTGCCCAACCAGGAGGTGGTGGCGGTCTACCTCCGGGACGTGCTGGAGTCCGAGGAGTGGCAGCGGCACCCCTCCCGGCTGGCGGTGGGCTTCGGAAAGGACATTGCCGGCAAACCCATCATCGGCGACCTGGAGCGGATGCCCCACCTCCTCATCGCCGGCGCCACGGGCTCGGGCAAGTCCGTCTGCATGAACGCGATCATCTGCAGCCTCCTGATGCGAGCCCGGCCCGACGAGGTCAAGATGCTGATGGTGGACCCCAAGCGGGTGGAGCTCTCCGTCTACGACGGCATCCCCCACCTGGTGGCGCCGGTGGTCACCGACCCCCGGAAGGCCGCGGGGTACCTCAAGTGGGCGGTCAAGGAGATGGAGGCCCGGTACGACCTACTGGCTTCCTCGGGCACGCGGAACATCAGCAGCTACAACCGGTGGGTCGCGGAGCAGAACGCCGCCGCCCTGGCCGAGTGGGAGGCCCGGCGGCAGCGGGGCGAGGAGGTGGAGCCGCCGGCCCTCCGGCAGCCCCTCCCCTACATCGTTATCTTCCTGGACGAGCTTTCCGACCTGATGATGGTGGCGCCGGTGGAGGTGGAGGACAGCATCATCCGGCTGGCCCAGATGGCCCGGGCCTGCGGCATCCACCTGGTGATCGCCACCCAGCGCCCGTCGGTCGACGTGATCACGGGCCTCATCAAGGCCAACATCCCCAGCCGCATCGCCTTTGCGGTCTCCTCCGCGGTGGAAAGCCGGATCATCCTGGACATGGCCGGGGCGGAGAAGCTCCTGGGCAAGGGCGACATGCTCTACTACCCCCAGGGGGTCTCCAAGCCCATCCGGGCCCAGGGCGCCTTTGTCTCCGACCGGGAGGTGGAGGCCCTGGTGGCCTTCGTCAAGCGCCAGGGGCAGCCGGTCTACCAGGCCGAGGCCATGGCCGTCGAGGGCACCGGCGCCAGGGCCGGCCGGCTCGGCGACGCCGGGACCGGCCAGGGGAAGGAGAACGCCCTGGAGGCGGTCTTCCCCGAGGCGGTCCGGATCGTCATCGAGCACGGCCAGGCGTCGGTCTCCATCCTGCAGCGCCGCCTCCGGTGCAACTACACCAAGGCCACCCGGCTGATCGACATGATGGAGGAGCGGGGGTTCATCGGCCCTCATCAGGGGCCCAAGCCCCGGGAGGTGTTGATCACCATGGCCCAGTGGCGGGAGCTCTTCGGCCAGAGCGAGGCGGCGGCGACGGCAGAGGCCGGGGAGGAGGGGGACCGGTGAACCGGACCGGCTCCGACCCCTTTGCGGAACTGCGCCGGCAGTATCGGGCCGAGGCCGCCTCCCGGGCGGCCTTCTTTGCCGCGGCGGCCCGGGCGCTCCGGGAGGCCGGAGCCGGCGGCACCGACCTGGTCGCGCTCCGGCAGGCGGCCCATCGCCTTGCCGGGTCTGCGGGGATCTACGGCTTTCCGGAGCTGGGACAGAAGGCCCGGGCCCTGGAGGAGGCTCTGCTGCCGGTGCTGCAGGAGGGTGCCCCTCTGGATGCCCCGCGGGTGGCGGATCTGGCGGCCGACCTCGCCCAGTTCCTGGCGGCCCTGGGGGCGGGGGAGCCCCGATGACCGCCGATCCCACCACCCTTTCCCCATCGCCGTCCCCCTCTCGTGCCACCACCCGGTCCACCAACCAAACCGGCGGCTCCGGGGTATATACACTGGAAACCCAGACAGGCAGGTGCCCCATGAATGAGGTGGAGCTGATCCGGCGGGCCCAGGCGGGGGACCGGCAGAGCTGTGCCGAGCTCTTCCGGCGCCACGCGGAGCAGGCGGTCCGGACCGCCTACGCGGTGACCCGGGACTGGGAGACCGCGGAGGACGCGGTGCAGGAGGCCTTTCTCCGGGCCTTTGCCGCACTGCCCTCCTTCCGGGCGGACCAGCCCTTTCGTCCCTGGCTCTACCGCATCGTGGTCCGGGAGGCCCTGCGGCTGGCCCGGCGCCGGCAGCGGCTCGTGCCGGTGGCCGAACTGCCCGGCGAGACCGAGATGCCGTCGGTGGAGAGCGAGGCCCTGGAGAACCTGCGCCGCCGGCAGATTCGGGCGGCGGTCTACGCCCTGGACGAGCGGTTGCGGATTCCTATCATCCTGAAGTATTATGTCGGCCTCAGCGAGGCCGAGGTGGCCCAGGTGCTGGGGCTGCCCCTCTCCACCGTCAAGTCCCGCCTGTACGAAGCCCGGCGGGCGATTGAGCGGCAGGTAGGTCCGGAAATGAGGGATGTGCCGTGGCAGACTGGGAGCGGGAACTGACCGAGGCCCTCCAGGAAGGGCCCCGGTGGCCGGGGGATCCGGACCGGCTCTGGCAGCGGATCGCGGCCCGGCTGCCGGAGGCGCAGGCCCGGGCGGCCCACGGCGCCGGAACC
>QGUP01000174.1 GCA_003242505.1 Bacillota bacterium | reverse complement strand
CCCCCTTTATTCGTCGGCCTGGTCAGATGTTTATAAGGACCCGCCGGTTCCCCCGGGGCCGCAACGGCCTGCCCCGGGAGGAGGCGGAGCGGCGGATCGAGGTCGCCCTCGAGCAGGTCGGCCTCACCGCCGTGGCCGACCGGAAGGTGGCCACCTACTCCCGGGGCATGCGTCAGCGGCTGGGGCTGGCGGACGTCCTCCTCAAGCAGCCCCGGGTGGCGATCCTGGACGAGCCCACCCTGGGCCTCGACCCTGAGGGGGCCCAGGAGTTCCTGGTGCTGATCCGGCGGCTCAGCCGGGAGGGCGGGATGACGGTCCTGCTCTCCTCCCACCTCCTGAACCAGGTCCAGGCGGTCTGCGACCGGGTGGGGATCTTTGTCGCCGGCCGGATGATCGCCTGCGGCCGGATCGACGAACTGGCCGCCCAGGTCTTCGCCGGGGAGCCGCTGCAGGTGGAGATGGAGGTGGAGCCGGCCTCCGAGAGCGTCCTCAGCGCCATCCGGCAGACCCCCGGGGTCCGGGAGGTCCAGCCCCCGGCGCCGGGGGAGGGGCCCGCCGGGCGGCTCAGGCTCCTCCTCGACCGGGACGTCCGGGGCGAGGTGGTCCGGCGGGTCGTCGGGGCCGGCGGGACGGTCCTCCACCTCCAGCTCCGGAGCCACAACCTGGACGAGATCTACCGGCGGTACTTCCGGGGAGGGGATGGAGATGGCACTGCAGCTGCGGCCGGCCTGGCTCGGGCGGCTCGCTGAAGCCCGGCGGGGGCTCGGGGGCCGGGCGGCGGGGGAGCGGCTCGCCCGGTGGGTCCGGGAGGTGCAGGGGTGGCTCCCCGCCGGCCTCGGCCCCATCGCCCGGAAGGAGTTCATGGACCTCATCACCTCCTGGCGGATGGGGATCCTGGCCGCCCTGCTGACGGTGACGGGGATCGCCTCTCTCTACGTCACCGGCATGGCCATCCGCTCCGCCGCCGGGGTCCTGGAGGACGAGGGGTACATCTTCCTCAAGATCTTCACCGCCTCCGACGGGCGGCTGCCGCCCTTCACCGCCTTCGTGGGGTTCCTGGCCCCGCTCCTCGGGCTGGCCCTGGGCTTTGACGCCATCTCCGGGGAGCAGAACCGGCGCACCCTCAGCCGGCTCCTGGCCCAGCCGATCCACCGGGACGCGGTGCTGGTGGGCAAGTTCGTCGCCGGGGTGGGCGCGGTGGGGGCGATGCTCCTCGCCCTGGGGATGGCCGTGGGCGGGCTGGGGCTGATCCTGATCGGAGTCCCGCCCACCGGGGACGAACTCTTGCGGCTCCTGGCCTTTGTCCTGACCACCGTGCTCTACGTGGCCTTCTGGCTCGCCCTCGCTATCCTGCTGTCGGTGGTCTTCCGCCACAGCGCCACCTCGGCCCTCGCCGGCATCGGGATCTGGCTTTTCTTTGCGGCCTTCTGGGACCTCCTGGCCGACCTGGTGGTGGGGACCCTTATCCCGGACACGGGCAGCCTGCGCCACGCCCAGGTCCGGACCTGGGTGGGCCGGCTCTCCCCGGTCACCCTCTACACCGAGGCGGTGGTCACCCTTCTGACCCCGACGGTTCGGGTGCTGGGGCCGATCCTCCTGGAGCAGGCCATCGGGGCCCTGAAGGGCACCCTGCCCATCGGCCAGAGCCTCCTGCTCATCACCCCGCACCTGATCGGGCTCCTGGCCGGCACGGTGGTCTGCTTTGCCGCCAGTTACGTGCTCTTCATGCGCCGGGAGATCCGGGCCTGAGCCGCCCGGGCCTTCCCCTGGACGCCGGTCCAGGGCCGTGCTACCATAGGAACGTCAATCCAGATGGGAGGCGTCGCTGAGGTGTCGGATCGGATCGTCGAAGCAGTGATTGAAGTCCCCCGGGGCAGCCAGAACAAGTACGAGATGGACAAGGCCACCGGGCGGATCGTCCTGGACCGGGTCCTCTACTCGCCGATGTTCTACCCCGGTGAGTACGGCTACCTCGAGGGTACCCTGTCGGAGGACGGCGACCCCCTGGACGTCCTGGTCCTCTCCACCTGCCCGACCTTCCCCGGGTGCCGGGTGCCGGTCCGGGTCGTCGGCCTCCTGCGGATGGCCGATGAGAAGGGGTTGGACGAGAAGATCCTCGGGGTGGTGGCCGTCGACCCCCGGTGGGACGGGGTGCAGACCCTGGAGGACGTGCCCGAGCACATCCGGAAGGAGATCGCGCACTTCTTCCAGCGGTACAAGGAGCTGGAGGGCAAGGAGGTCCAGGTCCACGGCTGGGACGGCCCAGAGGCGGCGATGAAGATGATCGCCGAGGCCCGGGAGCGGTATGCCCGGCAGCAGGCCGGCGGTAAGTAAGGCTGGGGCCGGCAGGCCGGCAGCCGGCGTAGGCCGTTTGGACCGCAGGCCGGCGGGCCGTCGGCGCCTGCCGGTATGAGGCGAGGTAACAACGGCAGAAGCACCCCAGGGCCCGATGCGGGTCCTGGGGTGCCTTTGTGTCCGAGGGTCTGTTGGCGTCCATGGGGTCATCCCTGGCCTGGGGCGCTCTCCCCCGCCGGCTGGCCGGGGTTGTCTCCCTGGCCGGGGACCGTCCCGCCGGGCGGCTGGTCGGGGCCGTCTCCCTGGCCTGCGCCGGCGCCCTCCTGCCCCGGCGGGGCCGGGGCGACGGGGAGCGTGAAGATGAAGGTGCTCCCTTCTCCCACCTGGCTCTCGGCCCAGATCCGCCCCCCGTGCTCCTGGACGATGGCCCGGCAGATCGCCAGCCCCAGGCCGGTGCCGCCCCTCCGGGAGGTGGGGCCGCTCACCCGGTAGAACCGCTCGAAGATCCGCTCCAGTTCGTCCGGCGGGATCCCGGGGCCGGTGTCCGACACCTCGACCCGGACCATCCCGTCCTCGGCCCGGGCCCGGACGGTCACCCGGCCGCCGGGATCCGAGAACTTGAAGGCGTTGCCCAGGAGGTTGACCAGCACCTGGCCGAGCCGGTCCGGATCGGCGTAGGCCGGGGGCAGGTCCGGGGGGATCTCCGTGGTGACGTCGACCTGCCGCTGGGCCCGGTAGACCTCCAGTTCCTGGAGGGCGGAGCGGACCGCGTCGGCCACCTGGACCGGCTGCCGGTGCAGTTCCATCCGTCCGGCCTCGATCCGGGAGAGGTCGAGGACGTCGCTGATCAGTCGGATCAGCCGATCGGTGTTGTTGAGGGCGATGGTCAGCAGTTCCCGCTGGGCGGGGGTCACCTCCCCGGCCGCGCCGGCGAGGAGCAGCCCCAGGGCCCCCTTGACCGCGGTCATGGGGGTGCGTAGTTCGTGGGAGACGGTGGCGACGAATTCGCTCTTCATCCGGTCGACCTCCACCTCCCGGGTGACGTCCCGGAAGGTGAAGAGCCGGCCGAGGACGACCCCCTCGGCGGTGGCCACCGGGGCCCAGTGCTCGGTGAAGTGCCGGGGCGGCTCCTCCCGGGTGGTGAGGGAGCGGTAACCGGTCTCCGTCGGGGCGGTCAGCACCTCGGGCTCCCGGAAGAGTTGCCGCATCCGCTCCGCCAGCCGGCTCCAGGGCTGGCCGATCAGGGCCTCCTGCCCCACGCCCAGGATCTCGGTCATCTTGCCGTTGGCCACCACGCACCGGTTGTCGTTGTCGAACATCAGCACCCCGGCGATCATCGCATCGAGCAGGGCGTCCAGACGGGTGGACTGGGCCTGGAGCTGCTCCTCCAGCCGGCGCCTTTCAGTGATGTCCCGGGCGATGCCGACGTAGGCCCGGACCCGGCCCTCGGCATCGTCAATCCGGGTGATGGAGAGGTAAGAGACCCAGAGGCTGCCGTCCTTGCGCCGGTTGATGAGCTCCCCGACCCAGCGGCCGGTCTCGTGGAGGCTCCACCACATCTGCTCGAAGACCCACCGGGGGGTGAGGCCGGACCGGACCACGTTGGTCTTCCGGCCGATCAGTTCCTCCCGGGTGTAGCCGCAGAGCCGGGCGTAGGCGGGGTTGCAGTCCTGGATCACGGTGTCCGGGTCGGTGATGACGATGCCGTCGAGGGAGTGCTCGTAGACGGCCTGGAGGATGTCGAGAACGTCCACGGCGTTTCAGCCTCCGAGGATGCGGTCGATCTCCGCGGCCAGGGTCATGGGGTCAAAGGGCTTCACGAGGTAACCGGCGGCCCCCAGGGCCAGCCCCTGCTCGATCTCTTCCGCCTGGGTCCGGGCACTGAGGAAGATGACCGGGATGGCCCCGGTGACCGGATCCTCCTTCAGGGCCCGGCAGACCGCGTAGCCGTCGGTGTCGGGCAGCATGCAGTCCAGGAGGATGAGTTCCGGCCGGCGCTCCCGGGCCAGCCGGAGCCCGGTGGCTCCGTCCGGCGCGGTCTCCACCTCCGACCCCGCGGTGAACCGGAGGGCCAGGGAGACCATTTTCTGGATGTCCGGATCATCCTCAATGAGCAGGATCCGGCGCGGCGGCATGGCCACATCCCCTCGCTGCTGGGAGTTTGCCCGTTCCGGCCTGAGGGCCGGCGGGCGGCTTTCCGGGGCGCTGCCGGAGAGGAGTGCGGCAGCGCCGTTTCCTTATGCGGTTCTCGATGAAAGGCGCCGGACCCTGCCGGAGGCTGCCCGCCAGGGGCGGCCCGGCCCGCGCGGCCCCGGAGGGGTCATGGCCGTCCCTCAGCCCCCGGCCCGGTACCAGCGGTAGCGGCCGGCCATGACCACCGGACCGGAGGGCCGGGCTCCGGAGCCCGCCCGGTCCTCGGCGGTCACCAGCAGGGTGTCAAACCGGCGCAGGGCAAGGCCCGAGCGGACCTGCAGCCGGTAGGTCTCTCCCCAGACCCGGGTGGCCATCCCCAGGGGCGCCACTGCCCGGCTGCCGCTGGTCTGGAGCCAGACCCGGTAGGCGTTGTAGGGCCGGCCGGTGTGGGCCGCCCGCCCCAGTTGCTCCGGCCGGGGCAGCCCCCGGAGGGTGAGGAGGAGGCTCCCCCGGACAAAGTCCAGGTGGGCGGTGCCGGTTGCGCCGGTAAGGCCCCCCAGGACCCCCCGGCCGGTAGGCTCCAGTTCCAGGGTGAGCTGGGTCAGGGGCACGCAGCCCGGGGGCGGTACCGGCTCCGGGGCTCCGGGCTCGAGGACCGGGGAGACCTCCGGACCCAGGGGGTCTGGGGCGGCACGGGGGGCATGGGGCGGGGTCGGACCGGCCG
>QGUP01000173.1 GCA_003242505.1 Bacillota bacterium | reverse complement strand
GACCTGCACCGTCCCCCGGGCGGACGGCAAGGGGTACTTCAAGTGCTGTACCGACGGGCCGGTCTTCCCGGCGGAGGAGGTGCGGCTGGAATGACGGGTGAGGTCGACCTGTCGGTGGAGATCGCCGGGATCCGGTTCCCCAACCCGGTCTGGGTCGCCTCGGGGTGCTTCAACTACGGCCGGGAGTTCGCCCACCTCTACCCCCTCCGGGAACTGGGGGCGGTCTGCACCAAGGGCACCGCCCCGGAGCCCTGGCCGGGCAACCCCGGGGTGCGGATGGCCGAGACCCCGGCGGGGATGCTGAACGCCATCGGGCTCATGAACCCCGGGATCGACCATTACCTGCAGGTGGACGGGCCGTGGCTCAGGGCCCAGGGCGTGAAGATCGTGGTGAACATCGTCGGCCGCACGGTGGAGGAGTACGTCCGGGTGGCGGAGCGGCTCACCCCGGAGGTGGCCGACGCGGTGGAACTCAACATCTCCTGCCCCAACGTGAAGGAGGGGGGACTGGCCTTTGGCACCAGTCCCCGGGCTACCTACGGGGTCACCGCCGCGGTCCGCCGGGCCACCTCCCTGCCCCTCTTCGTCAAGCTCTCCCCCAACGTCACCGACATCACCGAACTTGCCCGGGCCGCGGAGGCCGCCGGTGCGGACGGCCTCACCCTCATCAACACCCTCCTGGGGATGGCCATCGATATCCGGCGCCGGCGGCCGGTGCTGGGCAACGTCTTCGGCGGCCTTTCGGGTCCTGCCATCAAGCCCATCGCCCTCAGGATGGTCTGGCAGGTGGTGGGCGCGGTCCGGATCCCGGTGGTGGGGATCGGCGGCATCGCCACCGCCCAGGACGCTCTGGAGTTCCTGATGGCGGGGGCCCGGGCGGTCCAGGTGGGCACTGCCTGCTTTGCCAACCCCCGGGCGCCCCTGGAGATCATCGCCGGGATCCGGCAGTTCATGGTGGAAAACGGCATCCGCCGGGTGACGGAACTGATCGGCGCCGCCCGGCCGGCGGGAGAGGCAGCCCTGGGGAACCTGCCGCCCCTGGGGGACGCCGGGGCGGATGGCCGGCTTCAACCCCTGCAACCGGGCCCCGGTTCCCGGACGGGGGCCGGGGAGGCCCTGCGGCAGTGGCTGAAGGATGCAGACCGGGCGTGAGGCGGGAGCGGCAGCAGCCCGCTGCGATGGTGGGGGCTGCCCACCGGAGATGCGGCGGCGCCCGCCGCGGTGGAGGCCGCAGCGGCGCACCTACCGTGGCGGCGGCACGGCAACCCGCCGCGGCGGGCCGCCTGAGGTCGCCCACCGTGTCGTGGGGCCGCCCACGGCGGTACGAAGGCGGAGGAGGTACCCACATGGCGATGCAGCCCGACGAGGTGCTGGCGATCCTGCGGGAGACCGGGGTGATCCGGGAGGGGCATTTCCTGCTCACCTCGGGGATGCATTCGGACCGGTTCCTGCTCCTTGCCCAGGCGCTCCAGTACCCCCGGCACGCGGAACGGCTCTGCCGGGAGATGGCCGAGCCCTTCCGGGAGGCCGGGGTGGAGGTGGTGGTGGGTCCCGCGGTGGGGGGCATCATCCTGGCCTATGAAGTCGCCCGGGCCCTGGGGGCCCGGGCGATCTTTGCAGAAAAGGTCGAGGGCGGCATGGCCCTCCGCCGAGGGTTTGCCATCCGGCCAGGGGAGCGGGTGCTGGTGGTGGAAGATGCCATCAGCACCGGGGGCTCGGTCCGGAAGGTCCTGGAGGCCATCGCCCCCTTCGGGCCGGAGGTGGTGGGGGTGAGTGCCCTGGTGGACCGGACCGGCGGCCAGGTGGACTTCGGCGTCCCCACCCGGGCGGTGCTGACCCTCTCCATCCCCGCCTGGTCGCCGGAGGAGTGCCCTCTTTGCCGGGCCGGGGTGGAACTGGTCCGGCCCAAGGGGTGATGGGGAGGTGAGGGAAGTGCAGGCGCCCGGTGGGCCGGAGCCGGAGCCCCTGCAGCGGGTCCGGGCGGCTCTGGCCCGGTGCGGTCGGGAGGCGGAGATCCGCCTCTTTCCCTACCACCTGCCGACGGTCCAGGCCGCTGCCGCGGCCCTGGGGGTGGAACCGGCCCGGATCGCCAAGTCCGTGGTGCTGCTGACCCGGACGGGCCCGGTGTTGGTGGTGGCCGCGGGGGACCGGCGGGTGGACCGGCAGAAGGTCCGCCAGTGCCTGGGGGGCGAGAAGGTGCGGCTCGCCTCCCCGGAGGAGGTGCTGGCCGTGACCGGCTTTGTGGCCGGGGGCGTGGCCCCGGTGGGCTGGCTCCAGCCGCCGGTGGTGCTGCTGGATGAGAGCCTCCGGCGGTTTGTCGATGTCTGGGCGGGCGGCGGGGTTCCCGAGGCCCTCCTGCGCCTTCCGGTGGCGGACCTGCCCCTCCTCACCGGGGGCCGCTTCGCTCCCGTGTGCGTCGAGCATCTGGAAGTGAGCCGGGAATTGCCGCCGGAGTAGGTGTGGGAGGCCAGAAACCCAGAAAAGACGCCGGGCACCGGCGCGTCAGGGAGGGCAGCCGGTGCCCGGTTCGCTCCATGGCGGCCGGTGCACCCCGCCCGGCGGACGGGTTTCCGGGGGGGCGCCCCCGTATCGACCTGGCGGCGGTCAGGCGGAGCCTTCCGGCCTGGTGTCCTGCCGGATCTGCAGTTCGTGGCGCGCGGTGAGGCCGGCGGTGACCCGGAACATCTCGGCCCGGAACTCGTAGAACTGCCCGCCCATCTCGAACCGGGTCCCGGGGATCACCTCGTCCGCGTAGATCCGGGTGCCGGCCCGGGCGGTCACCGGGGCGCTGGACTGGCCGGCGGTTCCCCGGATGATCACCTGCTGGGCGGCGGTGAGCTCGGACCGGGAGACGGTGCCCTTCAGGCACCGGATCTCCCTGCCCGCGTAGATCTCGCAGGCGAAGACCCGGCTGCCGCCGATGACCACGTCCTGGGCGGACCAGATCTGGCACCGGAAGGCGTCTTCTCGTAGCTCGATGCTGCCCCGCTGGTCCAGGGCCTCCTGGCACCGGGCGATCCACCCGTTCAGCTCCGCGACGAGCCCAGCGGCCCGGGCCGGGGTGACGGCTTCCGGGCTGTCGAAGAGCATCCGGCCGCATTCGGTGAGGAGGTTCTGCAGGTCCGGCTCGAGCTTGACGTGCCGGCGGATCAGCTCCATCATCTGCCGGAAGGTGGCCTGGGCCCGGCGGAACGCCGGGACCGGGTCCTGGCCGGTGGCCAGTTCCGCCAGTTGCCGGTTCAGAATCCGGAGGTGGCCGAGGAACGGACCCGGATGGCCTGGCGGGACGGTGTGGAGCCGGCAGGCCTCCGCGGGGCCGTGGACCTCGATGGCCGACGCTGTCACCTCACAGCCGGTGGCCGGCCCGGCGATGATCGCCGTCCCGGCAGTCTGGATCCGGAGTTCCCGGGCCTCCCCCCGGACCACCACGTCCTCCTGGCACTCCACGGCGGTGCCCGCCGGCACCTCCCCCGTCAGGACCCGGCACGGGACCACGTCTGCCCGGGTGCCCTGGGGGGTTGCCTGCACCTGCAGCCGGCCGGTGCGGGTCGCGACCACCTGGCCCCCCGGGAGCCGCCGGAGGCCGGGCCCGAGCTCTACCTGGGGGCTGGCCACATCGGTGTAGACCCAGGTCTCGGCGCCGGTGACGTCGATCCGGGGCCGGTTGGGCTGGCCGGGCCGGACGGTGCCGACCACCTGGCCGGCCTCCACCAGGCCCAGGGGCGGCTCCGCCCAGGTCCACTCGTCGGGAGTGGGCTCCTGGGCCTCCTGCCCCCGGGCGACCACCTCGGTGCCCCGCCAGCCTTTGGCGGCGGCCTCGACCAGCCGGCCCAGGGCGGCCTCGTCCACCCCGAAGGTGACCCCGGCGGCCTGAAGGGCCGACCGGATGGCGGCCACCGGGTCCTCCGGCCGGCGGCGCTGCCGGCTGCGGACCACCGGGACGAGGGTCACCTCCCCGTCTCCCCGGGGCTCCGCCCCGTCGGGGTACCAGAAGGGGTCTTGCAGGATCTCCACCGAGGCGGACATCCGGTCCGGCGCTACCTCAACGCGGAAGAAGGGCTGCTGGTCGTCGGGGGCGAGTTCCCACTCGATGTTGTCCGCGGCGGAGACGGGCATCGGCTCGGTGAGCGGAGTGCCGTTGACCCGGACGATCACCCCTGGCCCGGGCGCCAGGACCGGAAATCGGCCCCCCGGTTCGGGATCGGTGACGATCACCCGTCGGCCTTCCACCGCCACCCGCCCGTCCCGGGCACCCTTCTCGCCGGCCGCGGCCGGGGACTTGCGAGATGCGGGATGGCTGGTCAGTCGGCGGAGGAAATCCCTCCACATGGGTCGGTCCCCCTCCAGGTTGGGTCTCTTGGCTTCGGGGCCACCGGCAGCCTCCGGCGCCGCAGCCTGACACACAGAAGCCATGGGTGGCAAGATTTGCGTTGCTGAACATCCATATCGATACAGGTCGACTAAACAAAGGATACGTCACCCGGGACCGCTTTTCCTGTCACGGCTGGCATGATCTGCCTTCGGACCAGGGTTGCGCCAGGGGAGCAGCCCTCGCCCGGGGGTACCCGGCTGGCACGGAACCCCCCGGACGGGGCGGGATGTCCAAAGAGTGAAGACAGTGGGAGGGCGAAACGGCATGGACCTGGCGGACCGGCGGGCGCTGATGGCGGTGGCCCGGGGAGAGCGGCCGGCGGACCTGTTCATCGCCGGTGCGACCCTGGTGAGCGTCTACACCGGCGAACTTCACCCGGCCAACGTCGCCGTCTACGGGGGACGAATCGCCTATGTGGGCGAGCGGCAGATCGGGCTGGGGGAGGGGACGGAAGTGATCGACGCCCGGGGGCTGTACCTCGCCCCCGGGCTGGTGGAGCCTCACGCCCACCCCTTCATCCTCTTCAACCCGACCAGTTACGCGGAGGCGGCCCTCTGCACGGGGCAGACGGCCGCGTTTGCCGACGACGTCCCCTGGCACCTCCTGGGTGCGCCCGGGCTCCGCGCGGCCGCCCGGGCGGCCGAAGCACTGCCTTTCTTTTTCCGGTTTCTTGCCCGGCCGGAGCGGGCGACGGAGGGGCTGCCGCCGGTCCCCCTGGCGGACACCGAAGAGCGGCTGGCGCTCCCGGCGGTGGCCGGGCTGATGGAGTACGGCCGCTGGCCCCGGCAGTACCGGGGG
>QGUP01000172.1 GCA_003242505.1 Bacillota bacterium | reverse complement strand
GACGGCGCCGCTCAGGAAGGGGAGGGTGAGGCCGCGCCGGTACAGGGAGCCCCCGAGGACCGGCCCGATGATCCGGCCCAGGGAGTCGAAGGAGTCCATGAGGCCGATGGCCGTGCCCTGGCCGGTTGTGGCCCGGCGGGAGATGAGGGCGGAGTTGGCCGGCCGGGCGATCCCCATGCCGGCGGCCAGGAGGGCGATGGCACAGGTGGCGGCCACCGGGCTGCGGGTGAGGGCCACCCAGACCATCGCCAGCGCCGCCAGGGCGAGGCCTGCCAGTTCCATCCGGATCTCGCCCCACCGCCGCTGCAGCCGGCCCACCAGCCCGCCCTGCACCGCCGCGAGGACCAGCCCCATCACGGTGAACACCCAGCTGGTCTGCCGGGGGGTGAGCCCCAGCCGGTCGGCGGCAAAGAAGCCGAAGGTGAGTTCGATACCCGCCATCCCCATGGAGAGGGCGAGGGTGACGCCGTACAGGGCGGCGACTTCCCAGGCGAAGGCCGACCACCGGGATGCCCGGGAGGCCTCCCGGGGGGTGCGGGCGCCGGCCGGCAGGGATTCGGGCAGCACCGCGGCCACGGCGACCAGGGCGGCGCCGGCGAGGCCGGCACTCACGAAGAAAGGCAGCGAGAGGGAAACCTGCCCCAGGGCCCCGCCCATCGCCGGCCCGATGACCACCCCGAGGCCGAAGGCCGCGCCCACCAGGCCCATGCCCCTGGCCCGGTCCTCGGGCGGCGTGATGTCGGCGATGTACGCCATGGCCGTGGGCAGCGCCGCCGCGGAGAGGATGCCGGCCAGGGTCCGGGCGGCGAAGAGCATCCAGACCTGGGTGGCCAGGCCGAAAAGGGTCTGGCCCACTACGTAGCCCAGCAGGCCCACAATCAGCACCGGCCGCCGCCCCACCCGGTCGGAGAGCCGGCCCCAGAGGGGTGAGAAGAGGAACTGCATGGCGGAGTAGGTGCCGGCGATGATGCCCATGGTGCCGGCGTCGACGCCGAACCGGCGGACGTAGTACGGCTCGATGGGAAAGAGCACCGAAAAGCCCACCATGATGAGGAGCAGCACGCCGAAGAGGAGGGCCATGGCCCGCCGGCGCTGCTCCGGGGTGAACAAGGCCGTCACGTCAGTTCGCTCCATCACCTGCGGAACTCACCTTCTGTCCTTCCACTTCCATCACGATCTCTTGCCCGAAGTGCCGCCGGGCAAACTCCGGGTCGGGGACCACGTGGGGCACCTTCACCTGGTCCATCGGGGCTCCGGCGGCCACCCGCCGCGCCCGGTACCGCTCGAAGGCCCCCGGCCGGAGCACCCGGGCGGCCATGGGCGCCAACTCGCCCATCCGGACCGAGGCGCCGTAGTCCGGGGCCACCCGCTGGAGATGGGCGTCGAAGGCCGCCAGGAGCCGGGCGGGATCGACCCGCCGGGGGTGGGGGTCCGCCCCCTGGGCCTGGGGGTCTGCTCCCCGGACCTGGGGGTCCGCCCATCGGCCAGGGGCCAGTTCCTCGAAGAGAAGCAGGTACCGGGCCGGGGTGTGCTCCGGGTCGACGGTGACCAGGTAGTCCACCACCGCAGCCCCGACCTCCCGGCACGCCGCCTGGAAAGCGGCGGTGACGTGGGCCTCGCTGGTCTTTTCCCCCACCACGTTGAGCACCTGCCCCCGGCGCTCGACAAAGTCCACCACCGGCGCCTCCCCGTGCCAGCCCAGCACCCGCACCACGTCCCCCAGCCGGTACCGGGTGAGGCCGGCGTAGGTGGTCAGCACCACCTCGTAGGCCTGCCCCGGTTCCACCTGCCACAGGGGCAGGGGCCGGGGGTCCGGGGAGTCGGCCTCCTCCAGGGGCAGGAACTCGTGGTAGGCGGCGGAGGGGAGCAGGACATACCCCGGCCGGTCCGGGGCGAGGCCGATCCCGATGGCCCCCTCCGAAGCCGCATAGGTGGGAGAAAAAACCGGCACGCCCCCCAGGTAGGGCCGGAGCTGCTCGACGTAAAAGGCAAAGGGGCCGCTGCCGGCGGTGAAGACCAGGCCCACCTCGGGCCAGATGTCCCGGACGGTGAACCGGCCCTGTTCGTACAGCCGGCTGAGGGCCCGGGCCCGCTCCGGGTTGGGCCGCAGGAGCGACCGGATCTCGTCCCGGGCCTGCCGGGGAAGGTCGAGGCTGCGGGTCAGGGTGCCGTCCGCCAGGTCCCGGAGGAGTTCGTACGCCCGGGCGTGGAGGTCCCGCAGAGTGAAGAGCAGGGTGGCGGGGAAGAAGGAGATGATCGCCCAGAGCCGCTCCTCCCCCAGGGCGAAGAGGAGGTGGAGGTACCGGGCGGCGGCCTGGTCCTGGACCCGGAGCACCGGCAAGGGCGAGGTGCAGGTGAGTTGCTCAAGCCACAGGGCCTTTCGCAGCCCCCCGGAGGTGATGGCGCCCAGGGGAATGCCGCCGGGGGTGGTGCCGCTCACCTGCTCGGTGAGGATGAGGAGGACCCGCCCCCGCAGGGGGCCCAGGTACCCGGCCCGCCAGGCCAGGACGATGGGCGTCACCAGGCTGCTGACCAGGATCCGGGCTTGGCGCTCGGTGACCGGGATCCGTTTCTGAGGCCCGGTGGTGCCGGAGGTAACGGCCAGGTAGGTGACGGGCTCCCGGGTGAGGACGCCCTTTTCCCCGGCGGCCACGCGTCCAATGTACGGGATGTAGTCGTCGTAGGTGGTGACGGGCATCACGGCGAAGGCGTCCCGGGCCCCGGGGCGATGGAGCCCCCAGCGGCGCCCCCACTCGGTGTCGCCGTTCAGGGCCAGGATCCGCTGCAGGGTCCGCTCGGCGACGGCCCGGGCCGCGGTCGCCTCCCGGAGGGTGCGCTCGGCTCGAAGTCCAAACGCGGGAGCGAGGACGGGGGCAGCGAGCTGGAGAAGGAGCGGTTGCACGTCGGGTCACCTCTGGGGTGGGCCGGCCCTTGCCGGCCGGTGTATCGTGGGCTGCCGTGTGGGCTCTCATCCGTAGGGAAGGGTGGCGGCGCGGTTCTTGTCAAGAGGCTGACAGCCGCCGGGTCTGTCCAACCGTCGGTGCATCCCCCGGCTGGTGCCGGGGGTGCACCATCTGGCGGGGGAAGACCATCGTCACCGCACATACATGGATCGGCATAACTTTCGAAGCCGTTGGTAGAGTTTACAAAGCGCAACACGATCATTACATTATACAAACGAGGCCCTTGCCCTGAGGTGCCGATGGGCGGATCCTCTCCAAGGACCGTAAGCAGGCGAGGAGTTGAGAAGGATCGATGACCCGGATGCCGGTGACCGGTGCGCCCTTGACCTCGCCCATGATTGAATTGCGGGACGTTGTAAAGGTCTATCACACCAATGCCGGGCCGTACGCCGCCTTGAAGGGGGTCAGTCTGACCGTCGCACCCGGAGAGTTTGTGGCGGTGGTGGGTCGGTCAGGCAGCGGCAAATCGACACTTGTCAACATCATCACGGGGATCGACAGCCCGACGGCCGGTGAGGTCTGGGTGGCCGGGCAGAGGGTAGACGCGATGTCGGAAAAGGAGAAGACGCGTTTTCGGGGCGCGCAGGTCGGGGTGGTCTTCCAGTTTTTTCAACTCATCCCCAACCTGACCGCGCTGGAGAACGTCCTGCTCCCCATGGACTTTTGCGGCAAGATTCCCCCGCGGCAGCGCCGGGAGCGGGCGATGCACCTGCTGGAGCAGGTGGGGCTGGCCGGCATGGCCCACAAGTTTCCGGCGATGCTGTCCGGGGGACAGCAGCAGCGGGTGGCCATCGCCCGGGGGCTGGCAAACGACCCTCCCCTGCTGGTGGCTGATGAGCCCACCGGGAGCCTGGACTCGGCGACGGCGGATGCCATCTTTGAACTCTTTGAGCGGCTGGTGGCTGATGGAAAGACGGTGGTGATGGTCACCCACGACCAGGAACTGGCCCGGCGGGTGGACCGGGCGGTGGTCGTCTCCGACGGCCGGATTGTCGATGAGATCGTCCACAGAAAGGCCGGGGGCCGGCGGGCCCGCGAGGTGACCCATGGCTAGCCCCACGTGGAACAAGGTGCGCCGGGAACTCCTCGCGTCCCGGTCCCGCACCCTGCTGGCAGTGCTGTCCATCGCCGCCGGCATCTTCGCCATCGGCACCATCCTTGGCGCCCGGGCAATCCTGGACCGGAACCTGGCCGAGATCTTTCCCCGGACCAACCCGGCCAGCGTGGTCTTCTACACCAGTCCCTTCGGCCCCGACCTCGTGGACAGGGTCCGGAGCCTTCCCGGGGTGGCCGGAGCCGAGGGACGGCGCCGGGTGCGGGGAAAGGTCCGGAATGCGGAGGGCGAATGGACAAACCTCGAATTATACGCCTACAGTGATTTTAACGCCATCCGTATCAATCGGATCCGCCCCGTGGCCGGGGCCTGGCCGCCGCCGGACGGGGAGATCCTGCTGGAGCGGTCAGCGATCCGGTTGCTGGGGGTAACCCCGGGGCAGAGGCTGACCGTCGGGCTGGAGGGCGGGGAGCGGGAGCTGACCGTCAGCGGTGCCGTCCACGACATGCATGTTTTCTCCGCACTCCTGACCCGGCGTGCCTACGGCTACGTGACGCTGCGGACCGCGGCCCTCCTGGGCGAATCCGAAGGGTTCAACGAACTGGTGGTCACCGTCTCCGAGGGCCGGCAGGATCGGGAACAGATCCGGCGGGTGGCGGACGCCATCGTCCGCACCATCGAGGCGAGCGGTCATGTGGTCCTGAAGCGCGCCATCCCGGAACCGATGAAACATCCGATGGATTCGCTGCTGCAGACGTTCCTGCTGATCTTGCTGGTCCTCGGCGGTCTGGCCTTCCTGCTCAGCGGCACCCTGGTGGTCAATACCATCGTGGCGCTCCTGGGCCAGCAGGTCCGCCAGATTGGGATCATGAAGGCCGTCGGGGCCAGCACAGCCCAGGTGGCCGGCCTGTACCTGCGCATCGCAGCCGCCTACGGCCTGGGGGCCCTCCTGATTGCGGTACCGCCGGCCGCTTTCGCGGCCCGCCGGCTGGCGGCCTTTGCGGCGGACATCGGCAACCTGGAGGTGACCGACTTCCGGATCCCGGCCTGGGTCTTCGGGCTGCAAGTCGCCACGGGGCTGCTCCTGCCGGTGCTGGTCGCGGCGGTGCCGGTCATGGCCTGGACCCGCCTGCCGGCCCGTGCCGCCCTTTCCGCCGGCGGCCTGAGCGTAGGCGAGGCCAT
>QGUP01000171.1 GCA_003242505.1 Bacillota bacterium | reverse complement strand
CCCGCCCCCAACACCCCCCTGGCCGCGGCCCTCTTTGCCGAGTGCTTCCGGGCCGCCGGCATCCCCCCGGGGGTGGTCAACTTCGTCACCGGCGGGGTCGAGGTGGGCCAGGCCCTGGTCCGCCACCCCCAGGTGGACAAGGTCTCCTTCACCGGCTCCACCCAGGTGGGAAAGCAGATCATGGCCTCCGCCGCGGAGCACCTGGCCAAGGTGACCCTGGAACTGGGCGGCCACGCGCCGGTCATCATCTGCGACGACGCCGACCTGGACAAGGCCATCCCCTACACCCTCCGGCGGAGCTTCTCCCACGCCGGTCAGATCTGCCACAGCATCAACCACATCCTGGTCCACAAGGCCATCGCCGAGGAGTATATCGAACGATTCGTGGCCGCCGCCCGCCGGCTGCGGGTGGGGGACGGCCTGCAGGTGCCCGACGCCGACCTCGGCCCCATGGCCACCCCGGAGGTGCTGCAGAAGGTCGAAGAGCACGTCCGGGACGCCCTGGAGAAGGGGGCGACCCTGCTCCTGGGCGGGCACCGGCTGACGGAGCCGCCCTACGACCGCGGCCTCTTCTACGCCCCGACGGTGCTGACCGGCATCACCCCCGAAATGCGGATCGCCCGGGAGGAGACCTTCGGCCCCGTGGCCCCCATCACGGTGGTCCGGGACGACGAGGAGGCCCTGGCCCTGGCCAACAGCACCGCGTACGGGCTGGTAGCCTACCTCTTCACCCGCAGCCTCGACCGGGCCTTCCGGCTGGCGGAGCGGCTGGAAGCCGGCACCGTGGGGGTCAACAACTGCGCCACGGTGCAGCTGAACGCCCCCTACGGCGGCTGGAAGCAGAGCGGCCTCGGGGTGGAGCTGGGGCCCGAGGGGATCCGGGAGTACCTGCGCCTCAAGCACGTGGCCATCGAACTGGACCGCTAGCCCAGGGGAGTGAGATCCGTGCAGGTCCGGGAGTCCACACTGCGGCACATCTTCGGCGTCGACACCCCCGTGATCGGGATGGTGCACCTCAAGCCCCTGCCGGGCTCCCCGGGCTGGCAGGGCGACCTGGACGAGGTGATCGCCTGCGCCGTGGCCGATGCCCTTGCCCTGGAGCGGGGCGGCGTCCACGGGCTGATTGTGGAGAACTTCGCGGACGTCCCCTACCGGGTGGGCCAGAACGGCCCGGAGACCGCGGCGGCCATGGCCCGGGTGGCGGCGGAGATCCGCCGGGCCGTCCGCCTGCCCCTGGGGGTGAACGTCCAGTTCAACGACTTCCGCAGCGAACTGGCGGTGGCCATCGCCACCGGGGCCGCCTTCATCCGGGTCGAGGCCTTTGTCGACACCGTCTACTCCGGCCAGGGCGTCGTCTACCCCTGCAGCAGCGAACTGCGGCGCTGGCAGGCCTGGCTCGGGGCCCAGGCGGTCGCGATCTTCGCGGACCTCCAGGTCAAGCACACGGTGCCCCTGCCCAACGCAACCCTGGAGTTCTCGGCCCGGGAGGCCCGGGAAGCCGGCGCCGCCGCGGTGATCATCACCGGTTCCGCCACCGGCTCGGCCCCCCGGGCGGAGGACGTGGTGCGGGCCCGGGAGCTCGCCCGACTGCCGGTGCTGGTGGGCAGCGGCGTGAGCCTCGCCACGGCACCTGAACTGCTGCCGGTGGCCGACGGGGTGATCGTGGGCACCGCCTTCAAGCACGGCGGCCGGGTGGAGGCCCCGGTCTCCGAGGAAGCGGTGCGGGCTTTCATGAGTCTGGCCGGTGGGCTCCCGCGGAAGCCCTGACCCCGGCCCGGCGCAAGGCCTGACATGGTGACCGGAAGCCCGCAGTTCGGCGCGGCGACGGAAAGGAGGTGCCCCTGTGCCGCAGGTGAAGGTGTTCGCAACCCGGGAAACCATCAACACGTACCGGCCGGCCATCTCGGCGGGAATCCACGCGGCCCTGGTGGAAGCCCTGGGGATCCCGCCCGGGAAACCCTTCCAGCACTTTGTCGCCCTGGAGCCGGAGAACTCCGTGCTGCCGCCGGACCGCAGCCCCCAGTACCTGCTGATCGAGATCTCCCTCTTCAGCGGCCGCTCCACCGCCGCCAAGAAGAACCTGATCCGCAGCCTCTACCGGGAGCTCACCGCCCGCACGGACATCACCCCGGCGAACATCGAGGTGATCCTGTACGAAGCGCCCCCGGAGAACTGGGGGATCAAGGGCCGGCCCGGCGACGAGGTGGAGTTGAGCTACCGGGTGGACATCTAGGTCGGTACTATGGCCGGAGGGGTAGGGTGCAGCCCCGGCCGACGGGTAGGCCGGTTGCACCGACCCGCGAGTAAGCGCCTCAGAGGGCCCGCCTGTCCGCCAGGCGCCGGACAGGCGGGCCAAACTCCTCACACCCCGCCAGGTCCCCCGGCCACCTGTCCACAACCGATGCCGGGCTGGCAAGTTCCCGGACCCCCGGCGGGGACACGGGCATAGACTGGCGGGAGACAGAAGTCCGGCAGCAAGGCACCTCCGGGGAAACGGACCTTCCGTGGACAGGGGGGCTGACCGTTGCTAGTATCCAAGCTCTGCAACGAGGCGGACTTCCGGTCCCCGTGGCATGCCGAGTGGTGCGCCAAACTGAAGCAGCCCCTGACCTACCATCGGAAGTACTGGGAATTCACCTTCATCGCCCAGGCCCTCCGGGAACACGGCGCCCTTGAGCCGGGCAAGGCGGGCCTGGGCTTTGCCGTGGGCAAGGAGCCCCTCCCGGCCCTTTTCGCCGCCCAGGGCTGCGCCGTCACCGCCACCGACCTGGACCCGAACCTGGCCCGGTCCATCGGCTGGGAGACGACCATCGAGGGTCCCCAGGACCTCAGCGAACTGAACGCCCTGGGCATCTGCGACCCGGAACCGTTCGCCCGGCTGGTCCGGTATCGCCACGTGGACATGAACCACATCCCCGCCGACCTCGAGGGGCAGTTTGATTTCACCTGGTCCGCCTGCTCCTTCGAACACTGCGGTTCCATCGAACTGGGCCAGCGGTTCATTCTCAACCAGATGAAGTGCCTCCGCCCCGGGGGGATCGCAGTCCACACCACCGAGTTCAACCTCTCCTCCGACCGGGTCACCATCACCCGGGGCCCCACCGTCCTCTTCCGCAAGTCGGACATCGAGTCCCTGGCCCGGGAGCTTCGCCGCCGGGGGTACGAGATCGAGATCGACTGGACGGTGGGCAACGGGCCCATCGAGTCCTACGTCGACAAGCCTCCCTACGGCCGGGGCCCGGGGCACATCCGGCTCCAGATCGGCCCCTATGTCGTCACCTCCCTCGCCCTGATCATCCGGCGGCCATGAGGGCGACCCTGAGGTGGCAGCGGGAGGTGAGCCAGGGTGGGGATCGGCATCATCAGCACCTACCCTCCCCGCCGGTGCGGCCTGGCCACCGTCGCCTGGCACCTCCGCCAGGCGCTCCTGGCCGCGGGCGAGGACCACGTGCCGGTGGTGGCGATGGTCAAGGACCCCGACGATGCCAGGTACGGGCCGGAGGTCCTGATGCCCCTTCGCCATCACGAGCGGCGGGATTACCTCGCCGCCGCCGAGCGTCTCAACGCCGCGCCCGTCGACGCGGTGATCCTCCAGCACGAGTTCGGGATCTTCGGCGGGCCCGGCGGGTCGCTCATTCAGACCCTCCTGGCGCACCTCCGCAAACCGGTCATCACCGTCTTCCACACGGTGCTGGCAGACCCGCCCCGGATCCTGGCCGCCGCCCTGCAGCAGGTGGCCGCCCACAGCGCCCGGGTGGTGGCCCTTTCCCACCGGGACCGGCAGGTCCTCTGCGCCCGGCACCGGCTGCCCGCCGGCCTGGTCGAGACCATCCCCCTGGGGGTCCCGGCGCCCCCTCCGGAAAGCCCGGAGGTCTGGAAGGCCCGCCTCGGGCTTTCGGGCCCGGTCGTGGCCATGACCTTCGGGCTGCTGGGACCGGGGAAAGGGCTGGAGACCGCGGTGGAGGCGATGGGCCGGGTGGCGCCGGCTCATCCGGACCTCGTCTACCTGATCGTGGGGGCCACCCACCCCGACGTGAAGCGGATGAGCGGCGAGCACTACCGGAACTTGCTGGAGGCCCAGGCACGGAGGCTGGACCTCGGCGACCAGGTCCGGTTCGTCGACCGCTACCTCGACGAAGAGGAACTCCTGGGGTACCTGCTCGCCACCGACATCTACGTCACGCCGTACCCCCAGAAAGGGCGGGGCGTCAGCCTCACCATCCTGTACGCGGCCGCCCTGGGAAAGGCGATTCTCACCACGCCCTTCGACTACGCCCAGGAACTCCTCGCCGGCGGCGCCGGCTGGATGGTCCCCTTCGGGGACCCCCAGGGGATGGCCCGGGCCCTGGCGGCCCTGGCCAGCGACCCCCTGACCCGGGCCGCCCTGGGCGCCGCGGCCCGGGACCGGACCCAGGGCCTCGCCTGGCCGGAGATCGGCTGCCGCTACCAGGCCCTGGCCCGTGCCGTCGCCCGGAAACGGCCGCCGCAGCCTTGAAGCCAGAGGGGGTCGCCCCAGCGGCGACCCCCTTTGCCTGTCACTGCCACCTCACGGCCATGTCACCGGCCGTGTGGGCGGCGGGCCTTGCCCGGCGCCGGCCCGTCACTCGGCCCCTTCTCACTCGGCCCCTTCCCAGATCCGGTCCAGTTCCTCCTCCGGCACGTCGAAGACGCTCTGGTGAGGCGGCAGGGGCTCGGTCCGCATCCACTCCGGCAGCCGGTCGGTCTCCGGCCCGAGCCCCGCCCGGCGGTTGAAGGCCACCTCCATCCGGATCATCTCGAGGGCCAGCCGCCGGAGGTCCCGGTAGGTGAGGTCCGTCCCCATCCGGGCGTTGTACAGGACGACGAAGCTCTCCGGGTCCGTGTCCAGGATCCCCCGAGCAAAGTTGCAGAAGCCCAGGATGTCCAGGAGGCCGGCCTTGATCTGCATCTCCCGGGAGACCGCCACCTTGTCCCGGGGGTCCAGGTGGTCCCCGGCGTAGCCGATGGTGTTCCCGGCGGTGTGGTCCGCCCCCATCGGCGAGGTGGCGTAGGTCACCCCGTTCCCCTTGATCACCCGGGGGTCGTAGGCGGAGATGGCCTGGCGCTTGACCACCGGCACCCGGCGTACCCCCAGGACCTCGCCGGCAGAGGCGGCCCCGGCGCCGATGATCCGGCCCAGGGGCGTCCCCTGGCGCACCTCCACGTCCAGGAGGCGCTCCACCGCCGCCGCGTCGCCCCAGGCCAGGAG
>QGUP01000626.1 GCA_003242505.1 Bacillota bacterium | reverse complement strand
CTGGATCAGCTGAACCATGATCACCAGGATAATCAGGGTCGCGATCATCACCGGGGTCTCAAAGCGCATGTAGCCGTAGCGGATGGCCAGGTCCCCCAGGCCACCGCCGCCCACGGCGCCGGCCATGGCAGAGTAGCCGATGAGGCTGATGATCATGATGGTGGTGCCCCGGACCAGGCCCGGGAGGGCCTCCCGGAGGAGCACCCGGACGATCACCTGCATCGGCGTGGCCCCCATGGCCAGGGCGGCTTCAATCAGCCCCCGGTCCACCTCCCGGAGGGCGCTCTCCACCTGCCGGCCCATGAAGGGGATGGCCGCGACGGTCAGGGGGAAGACCGCGCCCCGGAGGCCGATGGTGGTCCCCATGACCAGCCGGGTGACGGGCACCAGGGCCACCAGCAGGATGATGAAGGGGAAGGAACGGCCGAGGTTCACCAGAAAGCCCAGCACCCGGTTCAGGGGCCGGTTCTCCAGAATCCCCCCGGCGTCGGTCACCACCAGGAGCACCCCCAGGGGGATGCCGCAGGCCAGGACCCCCAGCACCGCCCAGCCGACCATCAGGAGGGTCTCCCAGGTGGCCGTCAGGATATCCGGAATCCGGCTCGGATCCAGGCCGAAGATGGTCGGCTCAGCCACGGGCGACCACCTCCCACCGCACGCCCTGGGCCGCAAGGTCCGCCAGCACCGCCTGCAGTTCGTCCCCCACCCGGGGGAGTTCCACCAGCAGCCGCCCCACGGGGACGCTGCCAAAGGCATCCAGCTCGCCGGCGAGGATGTTGATGTCCACCCCGTGCTGCCGGGCCACCCGGGTGACCACCGGCTCCAGGGCCACCTGGCCGGCGAAGGTGAGGGCCACCAGGCTCGACCCGGGGGAGGGGGTGAGCCCGTTCCAGGAGGGCAGGAGCATCCGCCCCAGGTGGGACCCCGGACGGGAGGCCAGCTCCAGCACCGGACCGGCCTCCAGGATCCGGCCCTGGCTCATGACCGCCGCGCTGTCGCAGATGGCCTTGACCACCTCCATCTGGTGGGTGATCAGGAGGATGGTCAGCCCCAGTTCCCGGTTGATCCGCCGGAGCAGCGCCAGGATCTGGTCCGTGGTCTCCGGGTCCAGGGCGGAGGTGGCCTCGTCGGAGAGGAGCACCTTGGGCTCCGGCGCCAGGGCCCGGGCAATCCCCACCCGCTGCTTCTGGCCGCCGGAGAGCTGGGCGGGGTAGGCCCTGGCCTTGTCCGTCAGCCCCACCAGTTCCAGCAGTTCGGCCACCCGGCGGCGGATCTTGTCCTGGGGCCAGCCGGCGACCTCCAGGGGGAAGGCGACGTTCTCGGCCACGGTCCGGCTCCAGAAGAGGTTGAAGTGCTGGAAGATCATCCCGATCTGCCGGCGCGCCTGCCGGAGTTCCGGGCCCGAGAGCCGGGTCATCTCCTTGCCGTCCACCTGGATCGACCCGGAGGTGGGCCGCTCCAGGAGGTTGATGCAGCGGATCAGGCTGGACTTGCCCGCTCCGCTGG
>QGUP01000170.1 GCA_003242505.1 Bacillota bacterium | reverse complement strand
AAAAGAGGGAAAAGGAATCCAGTGACGGTCTCTTGGGTTCGGAATTGTGAAAAGGTCGCGGTTCTGTGTACCCGGTTCTGTGTACCGACACGGTCCGCCGTCACCGCAGCCGGCGGCCTTCCTCGTCCCCGGCAAACCAGTAGACCCGTTCGGGGCGGGGCACCAGCCAGACCGGCCGGCCGCTCTCCACCCGGGTGCCCGCAGGCACCCGGGCCTGGGCCAGGGTGCCGGCCACCTCCACCACCAGGTAATCGTCGGAGCCGAGGCGCTCGATAAAGGCCACCCGGCCGGGGAGCGCACCCAGGGTCTCCTCGTAAACCGGGGTCAGGTCCTCGGGCCGGATCCCCAGGGTGACCGCCGCCACCGGCTCCCGGGGCGGCGGCAGCCGGTGGCCGAGGAGCACCCGCACCCCGCCGGTGACAAAGGCGCCGCCTTCCAGCCAGCCGTCGAAGAAGTTCATCGGCGGGGCGCCGATAAACCCGGCGACGAAGCGGTTCACCGGGTCGTAGTAGACCTCTTCGGGGGTGCCCACCTGCACAATCCGGCCGTTGTCGTAGACCGCGATCCGGTCCGAGAGGGTCATGGCCTCGGCCTGGTCGTGGGTGACGTAGATGACCGTCAGCCCCAGCTTCCGGTGGAGGTTCTTCAGTTCCGTCCGCATCCGGAGCCGGAGCTTGGCGTCCAGGTTGGAGAGGGGCTCGTCCAGGAGCAGAACCTCCGGCTCCAGGACCAGGGCCCGGCCCAGGGCCACCCGCTGCCGCTGGCCGCCGGAGAGCTCCGCAGGCCGCCGGTGTTCGAGGCCCTTGAGGTCCAGGAGTTCGCAGGCCCACTCCAGCTTCCGCTGCCGCTCCGCCGGCGGCACCCCCTTGACCTTCAGGCCAAAGACGATGTTGGCCGCCACGGACATGTGCGGGAAGAGGGCGTAGCTCTGGAAGACCATCGCAATATTCCGATCCTTTGGCGGCAGGTCGTTGGCCCGGCGGCCGGCGATGTAGAGATCCCCCTCGGTGATCTCCTCCAGGCCGGCGATCATCCGCAGGGTGGTGGACTTGCCACAGCCCGAGGGGCCCACCAGGGTGAGGAACTCCCCCCGGGCGATCTCGAGGCTCACATTCCGGACGGCAAAGCGCTGGGAGTTGGGGTAGCGCTTGCCGACCCCCCGCAGCACCACGTGGGACATCGGCTCAGCCTCCTACTTCACCGCACCGGCGGTCAGGCCGGCCTGCATGTACTTCTGGACCAGGAAGCTGAAGAGGATGACAGGCACGGAGATGACCACGGCCAGGGCCGCCAGGAGGTTCTTCTGGGGCGTCCAGGCCATCACCCGCAAGAGGTAGACCGGCAGCGTCGCCCCCTCCGGATTGGTGAAGGTCAGGTAGTAGGCGAAGATGAACTCGTTCCAGGAGAGCAGGAAGGTGTAGATCGCGCCGGCCGCCAGCCCCGGCGCGGCCACCGGCAGGAGGATCCGGGTGAAGGTGTAAAGCCGGGAACAGCCCAGGATCGCCGCCTGCTCCTCCAGGTCCCGGGGGATGCCCTGGAAGACGCCGATGGACATGAAGATAACGTAGGGCAGGGAGAGCAGGGTGTGGGCCAGGGCCACCTGCACCTCCACCGGGAGGGCGCTGAGCGGCGGCTTGTAGAACCGCTCCACCACCGGGATCACCGTGGCGATATCCGGGAAGAGCCGGAGGGAGAGCAGGGTGAAGATCAGCACCCCGTAGCCGGCGAACCGGTACCGGGCCAGGGCGTAGGCCGCCGGGGCCCCCAGGGTGAGGGAGAGGGCCACGGTGTACAGGGCGATCCGGACGCTGGTCACCCCGGCGGCCCAGAAGTCGCCCCGGGAGACCAGGTACCGGTACATCTCAAAGGTGGGGTGAAAGGGCCAAAGGGGTTCGGGGTACCGGCCGCCGGTGACGATGGAGGCCCGATCGGCGATCGAGTACTTGAACAGGATGTAGAGGGGAAAGAGGATCAGGAAGAGCGCAGCCAGGAGTCCCAGCACCCAGCCGAGGCGGATGCGCTTCACCGGGTCACCTCCTCAGGCCTTCACCAGGTGGGTTTCCAGGAAGCGGAGGATCCGGTTCAGGACCCCGGTGGTGACCGCGATCAGCACCACCAGGACCAGGGCCAGGGCCGCGGCGTAGGAAGGCCGCTTGGCCACGTGGTACGCATGGTCAATGAGGGTGCCGAGGACCGGGAAGCTCGGGGCCAGGATGTACGGGAAGATGAACTCCTTCCAGGCCTCGATGGACCGGAGGACCAGCACCGAGGCCATGGCCGGCACCAGCTGCGGCACCGTGATGTACTTGAACTGCTGCCACGAGGTCGCCCCCATGGTCCGGGCGGCCTCGTACTGCTCCTCGCTGATGGAGCCGAGCCCCGCCAGCAGGATCAGCATGGAGATGGGCATGTCCCGCCAGGTCTTGCCCAGGAGGGCCAGCCCCAGGGCCAGGGGCTCGGAGGCGTACCAGTTGACCGGCGCCGAGACCAGCCGGGGAAACCAGCCCAGACGGCCCATGAGGAGGTCGTTCACGTGGCCGTAGGGGACGCTGAAGAGGAGGCTGATGATCACCGCGGTGACCACCGACGGGATGGCGATGGGCAGCATGAAGATCGCCCGGACCATCCCCCGGAGCCGGAACTCCCGGTGGACCAGGAGAGCGAGCCCCAGCCCCACCAGCAACTGCAGCGGCGTGCCGATGACCACGAACACCGTGGTGCGCCGCAGCGCCGCCCAGAACTCCGGGGAGGCCAGCATCTCCGCGTAATTGCCCAGGGACGGGTAGACCTCGGCCCCCGGCGGCCCGTAGAGCAGGGAGATGGTCACCATCTCGAACAGGATGAGCCCGAAGGCGGTCACCAGGTAGAAGAAGGCGGGAAAGAGCATGAGCCACATGTAGAGTCGCTGTCGCCGGCCCACGGGGTCACCCCCCAGGTGATGTCGGGGGTCCGCACCGGTGCGGACCCCCGCCGCGCCTTGCGCCAGGGCGGCCCAGGCCCGGCGGAAGCCTGCCTTGCCGGGCCCGGGCCGCCGGCAACTTGCTCCGCGATCCGCTGCCCCCGGCTAGTTCCCGGTTCCGGCGAAGGAGCGGATCTTCTCCGCGTGGGGCTGGAGGTGCTGGCGGATGGTCTTGGCGTCGATGCGGCCGTCTTTCAGGTACTTGCCGCCGCCGATGATCTCGTGCCAGGCCTCGAGCCACTGGTTGCTCACCTGGGGCCAGGTCTTCAGGGTCGGCTTGAAGGCGGTGCCGGCCTCGTACTGGGCCTTGGCCACCTGGAAGACCTCCCGCATCCAGGGCTCCTCGAAAGCCTGGTCGAGGCCGTCCAGCACGTCCCTGCGGATCGGCATCATGCCGAAGGCCTTGGACTCGGCCAGGTGGACCTCGTAGCTGGTGATGAACCGGGCCAGTTCATAGGAGAGCTTCGGGTCCGGCGAGGTGGCCGGGATGCCCCACCACCAGCCCGAGGCGTTGGACATGTGGGTCCCCACCCGCTGCGGGGTGCCGTCGGGGTTCATCGCCAGGGAGACCCCTGCCGGCATGATCGCCAGGCCCATGTCGTCGGGCTCCGGCATGTAGCCCTGCATGGTGGGATGGGAGCCGCCGTGGACGAAGAAGGCGTCGATCTGGTGCATGAAGGAGAGGAAGACCTGCCCCTCGGCGATGGCCTGCCAGATGCTGCCGCCGGTCCACTCCTCGGTGAACATCCGGGGGTTGTAGATGCCCAGCTCCTTCTGCAGGGCCTCCCAGGCGAAGGCGTCGACCACCGCGTCGGTGTCGCCCTTCAGCATGTCCTCGGGCTGGCCGCCGGCCTGGAGCACCTTGGTGAAGATCTCGGTGGTGGTGCCCTCGTACTTCCGGGTCCGGTGGGCGATCCGGCCGGTCTTCACCCCGTTGTACTCGGTGTTGGCCCAGTAGTACCCCACCGCCAGCAGGTCATACCAGTCCCACTGGTTGGGATCGGCCTCCACCTCAAAGCCCTTGGGCAGGCCGTAACCGTTGTGCTTCTTGACCGCCTCGTTCAGCTCCGCCTCGAACTTCCGCCAGTTCTGCACCGCCTCGGCCACCATGCTCTTGGAGTAGAGCATGGTGTTGGTCTCCAGCTTCCGGGGGATGTAGTAGACCACGCCGTTCTTGGTGCCGAACGCGACCGCGTCCGCCGCGTACTCCGCCAGATCCTTCTGCAGCTGCTCCTCGCCGACGATGTCCTTGAGGGGCATCAGGTAGCCCTGTTCCACCAGCGGAGTGACCAGGGTGTCGACGGTCTTGACCAGGCCGATGGTGTGCTTGCCCGACTCCTTCTCGATCCGGAGCATCTCCAGGACGTCGTCTTCCTTGTCAAAGGTGACGACGTTCAGCTTGACGCCCTTCTCCTGCTCGAACTTCTTCAGGATCTGCTCCCGAAAGTACTGGTCCTGGGCGTCCATCATCCGGATGACGACCGTCATCTCCTTGGCGCCCTGGGCGCCGGTGCCGGCTTGCTGGCTGCTGCCCTGGGGCTGGCCGCCGGACTGGCTGGTGGTGGGCTTGGTGCAGCCTGTGGCCGCCACGGCGAGGGCCAGGAGCCCCGCTGCGAGAGCAGCCAAGCCTCGACTCCTGCGCATTGCCCATCTCCCCCTCTTGGTGGGTGTGGTGTATGGACTCAGGCGCCGACGGGCAGCGGGACCGGCTGAAAGAGCGGCCGCACCACCAGGGCGGCCACCCCGATCCCCGGCGCGTCCGGGCCGAGGGCGCTGCGAATCACGCCCACCTGGTTCCGGAAGGCCGGGTAGAGCCGCCGGGTCGCGGCGGTGGTGGCCGTCTCCCAGTACTCGGGCCCTTCCAGGGCCAGCTTGCCGCCGAGCACCAACGCTTGCGGGTTGTAGAGATTGATGAGGTTCGCCAGGCCCACCCCCAGGTAGGCCGCGGCCTCCCGGATGGCGGACTGAACCAGGGCGTCGCCCGCCCGGGCCGCCTGGATCAGGTCGTCCAGCCGCAGCCCCCGGGCGAGGAGATCCACCGGCGCGGCCACCGGCGGCCCCTGCCGGGCCTCCCAGACCCGGCGCATCACCGAGAGGCCCGAGGCCAGGGTGCCCAGGCACCCCCGGTTGCCGCAGTGGCACTGGGGGCCGCTGAGGTCCACGGTGGTGTGGCCCAGTTCCCCGGCCACCCGGTCCCGGCCCCGGTAGAGTTCGCCGCCGACGATGAAGCCGGCGCCGATGCCGTAATCGACGTAAACGAAGACCGAGTTGGGCATTCCCCGGGTG
>QGUP01000625.1 GCA_003242505.1 Bacillota bacterium | reverse complement strand
GAATCAGAGATCTGTTTCGTTTCGGGGGGATCGGGATGTGTAAAAGGAGGTGATCTTCCCTGGAGAGGGGAGCTGGTGGCTCGCCCTGGCGGCGGAGGCCCCGGTGGAACGCTTCCTGGGCGGGGTCCTCGTGACCGTCGGTCCCGGCGGCGACGCCATTGCCGGCCTGGGCATCAGCCTGCATCCGGAGGAAGAGGGCGGCTCGCGCCCCGGCTGGCTTCCCATCGCCGGGATCGCCGCAGCCTGGCTCATCGGCGGCGGCCTGGGGTACTGGTGGGTCCGGCGCTCCGGCGGCCCGGCCGGAAATCCCCGTCCGTCCGGTCCGTCCGGGGACAGGGCCGCGCACGGCGGGTAAGGGGTGGAAGGCCTTGCGGGGGGAACGACCCGCGACGGGAGGTGTCCGTCGGAAGCGGCGGGACGGCCGGAGTCGGTCGGCAGGAATCGGACGGAGGGAGTCGGCGGGGATGGAGCAGCGATGGCGGCGGGCAGCAGCCCTGCTGTCCCTGTTGGCGCTGGTCCTGGCCGGGTGCGGCTCCGGGTCCCGGGCGCCGGCCCGGAGCCTGGAGGTGACGGTGACGGTCCACCCGGACCGGAGCGCGGAGGTCGTGGCGACGGTCACCGGCCTTGCCCTGGGCCAGGACTCCCACCTGCACCTGAGCCTGAACGGCGGGCCCGAGGTCATGCTCATGACCGAGCCCCTGGACCGCTACTGGTTCCGGAACCTGCCGCCGGGGGAGCACGAGGTCCGGGTCTGGGTGACGGACCAGGCCCACCGGCCCCTGAACCTGGAGAAGACCGTGCGGTTCACAGTGCCCTGACCCGCCCCCAGCGGCTCGGGCCAGGACCCCACCCCGGCCCACCCCGGGCCCGCTGCCGGCCCCGGCTCGTCTCCCGGCCCCCGGCCCCTGGTCCGGCGGGGCGCGTGGGACGGCCCCGGGCTGCGTATGGATGGGGAGGCAGGGGTGGTGGCGGTGTCCTTTCCGGCGGAACTGTGGCGGCGGGTGGAGGCCGGCAACCTCTCCCCCGGGGAGGCGCTCCGGCTCTTCCGCGCCGGCGGCCCCCCCGCCCCTGGAGCCCCGGGGGAAGTTCCTGGCAGTGGGAGCCCATCCCGGAAGACCGGGGCTCCGGCCCGGACCGGCCCGGAGGCCGGGGAGGAGGCGGCGGAGGCGGAGCGGCTCCGGCAGTTCCTGGCGGTGCTGGCGGAACTGGACGCCCTGGTGGGCCTCGACGGGGTGAAGCGGAGCGTCCGGGAGATCGGCGCCATGGCCCGGGTCCAGGAACTGAGGCGCCGGGCGGGCCTGGCCACCGGGGCGATGACCCTCCACATGGTCTTTACAGGCCATCCCGGCACCGGCAAGACCACCGTGGCCCGGATCCTGGGTCGGCTCTTCCAGGCCCTGGGGATCCTGCCCCGGGGGCATCTGGTGGAGGTGGAGCGGGCAGACCTGGTGGGGGAGTACATCGGCCACACCGCGGTGAAGACCCGGGAGACCATCCGCCGGGCCCTC
>QGUP01000624.1 GCA_003242505.1 Bacillota bacterium | reverse complement strand
GTCTGCGGCCATCCCTTCACCCCCCCGGCCGGGGCATACTAGCCGAGAGCAGCCGAGGGGGTGAAGGGATGGCCGCAGACCGCGGGGGAGACCCCGGCTCTCGGCCGGGGTCCGCCGGCGCCCGGGCGGGGCATTCCGGGGCCCGGGAGGAGTATCCGGAGGGCCGGCCGGGGCATTCGGGGGTCCGGGAGGGGCATCCCGGGGCCCGGGAGGGGCGGCTGACCGAGATGGAACTGCAGATGCTCACCCACGCCCTGGATGCCGAGGCGACCCTGGTCCGCAAATGCCTCCACTACGCCGCCGAGACCCAGGACGAGGAGGCCCGGCGGTTCCTCGAGGGGCAGGCGGCGGTGCACCGCCGGCACTTCGACCAGCTCCTCGCCCTCCTGACCACCAGCGAGGAGACGTACATCACGACCGCGGCCAAGCAGATCATCGGCACGTGAGAGGGACCGATCGTCAGTCCGCGAGGAGGGCGGGGCGATGCCACCGGAGAACCCGGGGAGCGGGATGACCGACCTGGACAGGGTCAAGGACTACCTGCTGACCTGCAAGTACCTGACCGGCCTTTACGACCGTGCCGCCCAGGAGTGCACCAACCCGGGGGTGCGGGAGCTTTTCCTGCAGATCCACGGCCAGGAGCAGCACGACCAGGAGGTGGCCTTCAGCTTCCTCACCGTCCGGGGGGCCTACCCGGTGGCCTTCGCCACCTCCGAGCGGCTCCAGGCCGAACGGCGCCGCTGGCAGGAGGTAGCCTCCGGGCTGCCCACCGACGTGGGGCGGCCGGGGGTGGGGCCGGAGACCCGGGGCGAGAGGCCAACCCCCGGCATCACCGCGGGGCCGGGGGCTCCGGACGCCCGCCAGACCCCACCGCCGCCGGCCCACTGAGGCCGAAAGCCCCGGCGGGGCGGCGGCACCGGCACCCGGAGGCGGAAGCGGCCGGCCCGGAGGCGGGCCGCTTCTGCGCGCGGAGGGGCCGGCCCGTCTCGGGCGGGGCAGGAGCCGCTCCGACCGCGACCGAACTCTTCGGCGAAAGGAGGCGGAGGCCGATGCCGGCGCGGATTCGGTGTGGCACCTGTGCCTGGGCGGACCACGAGGAGTTCTACCCGCCGGGCCTCAGGCCCGGGGACCGGCTGGGGTACTACGCCCGGTTCTTCTCCCTGGTCGAGATCGACAGCACCTTTTACGCCCTGCAGCCCCGGCGGAACTTCGCCGCCTGGGCGCACAAGACGCCACCGGGGTTTCTCTTCAACGTCAAGGCCTACGGCGCCATGACCCGGCACCACCGGCAGCCCCGGCCGGGGGAGGAGAACCTGGCGGAGGTCTTCCGCCGCTTCGCCGATGCCATCGTCCCCCTCCGGGAGGCCGGCAAGCTCGGGGCGATCCACTTCCAGTTTCCGCCGTGGTTCGTCCGCAGCCCGGAGAACATCCGTTACCTCGCCTACTGCCGGGAGGCCTTCCCCGACGACCTGGTCGCGGTGGAGTTCCGCCACCGGAGCTGGTTCGCT
>QGUP01000169.1 GCA_003242505.1 Bacillota bacterium | reverse complement strand
TGGACTTCGCTCTTTTTTTTTGTGGGCGGGGTAGGTGGGTTTTAGAGAGCGGGCTTGGGGGGGTCCGGGGCGTGGGTCGGGGTCTGGAGCGCACCGCCTACCGGCCGCCCCCGGACCCGGGGCGGGTGGACCTGGTCGCGGACCGGGAGAACTGCGTGGTGGAGACCGTCGTGGTCTTCCAGGGGCAGCGGCGGGTGAAGGAAGGCGAGGCGGTCCGGCTGGGCCAGGTGCTGATCGAGGGGGGCCTGTACGGCTTCACCTCCCCGCCCATCCGGCTGCCCTTCGTCCAGGAGTGGCCGCCGACCCCGGACAAACCCCTGGGCCCCCTGGTGGCCCGGGGGCAGGTGATCGCGCGGTGCTCCTACGAGGGTTACCTGGAGGCGCCCCTGGTCCGGGAGGAGCCGGTGCCCACGGGCCGGCGCCGGCGGCAACTGCGTTTGCGCTGGGGGGACCGGGACATCCTTCTCCTGGGGGGACCGGTTCCCGCCGCGGAGTACCGGGAGGTGAGCCGTCGGACCGCCGGGTTTGCCGGGTGGAGGAATTGGCTCCCACCCGTCGAATTGGACATGGTAGCCTATGAGGAGGTCCGGGTGCACCGGGTGCCGGTTCCGGAGGCCGAGGCGGTCCAGGCGGCGGTGCGGGAGTACCTGGCCCGGCTCACCTGGCAACTCCACCCCGGGACCGGCCAGGTGGCGGGGGCGCCGGCGGTGGAAGTCTCGACCCGCACCCCGGAGTCCCTCGGGGTCCGGATCCGGGTCGAGACCCGGGAAGCCATCGGCCGGCCCCAGCCTGCCGCTACGGGCACCCCGGGGAGAGAGGAGCCGAACGTGGGGGGGCATCCCGACATTTGAGCGAGACGCTGGAACGGCGACTGGTGGTGGGTGAGACCAACGAGGAAGCCCTTGCGCTCTTCGGCCGGCACGACCTGCACCTGAAGATCATTGAAGATAACTTCCCGGTGAAGCTGGTCCCCCGGGGCAACGAACTGATCATCCGGGGGGACGAGGCCGCGGTGGCCCAGGTGCAGCGGCTCCTGGAGGAGCTGCTGGCGGTGCAGCGGGCGGGCAACCTGCTGACGGAGCGGGAGGTCCGCTACGCGGTGCGGATGGCCCGGGAGGGCGGGGACGTCCACCTCAGCGACGTCTTTGCCGACGTCATCGTTGTCACCCACCGGGGGAAGCCCATCCGCCCCAAGACCCTGGGCCAGAAGCGGTATTACGAGGCGATTCGCAAGCACGGGATCACCTTCGGCATCGGTCCGGCGGGGACCGGGAAGACCTACATCGCGATGGCGATGGCCATCGCCGCCTTCAAGAACAAGGAGGTCAACCGGATCATCCTCACCCGGCCGGCAGTGGAGGCCGGGGAGAAGCTGGGGTTCTTGCCCGGAGCGCTGGAGGAGAAGGTCAATCCCTATCTCCGGCCCCTGTACGACGCCCTGTTTGACGTCCTCGGTGCCGACTCCTTCGAGCGCCTCCGCGACAAGGGGATTATCGAGGTTGCCCCCCTGGCCTACATGCGGGGCCGCACCCTGGACGACTCCTTCATCATCCTGGATGAGGCGCAGAACACCACTCCGGAGCAGATGAAGATGTTCCTCACCCGCCTCGGGTTCGGCTCCAAGGCGGTGATTACCGGGGACATCACCCAGATCGACCTGCCCCCCGGGACCCCCAGCGGCCTGGTGGAGGTCCGGCACGTGCTGGCGGGGGTGCCGGGGATCGCCTTCGTCTACCTGACCGAACAGGATGTGGTGCGGCACGAACTGGTGCAGCGGATCATCCAGGCCTATGAAGCCTACGAGCGGCGGCAGGGCGCGGGCCGGGTCGCCGGTGCCCGCGGGGGCCGGAACCAGCCGCCACCCGCGCCGGGCAGCTGAGCCCCCGGTTCCCGTCGGCTGGATCGGGCCCGGGAGGCGTGACGCTTGAACTGGTGGACCGGATGGAAGGAACGACTCGGCCAATCCTGGGTCAGGGCCCTCTACCGTAGCGCGGGAGTCCGCCGGGTCTTCTGGGGACTCCTCTTTGGCGCGCTGCTCACCGGTCTCCTGGCCAGCCAGGTGATTCCCGCCCGGCTGAACCTCCAGGAAGGGGACGTCTCACCGGTCGACATCGAGGCGCCCCGGGACATCGTCAACCGGGTGGAGACCGAACGGCGCCGGGAGGAGGCCGCAGCCCGGGTTCAGCCGGTGATGGTCATCGACCCCGAGGTGGCCGGGGCCGCGGAAGCCGCGCTGCGCCGGATCTTCGCCGATATCCGGTCGGTCCGGCAGCGGGTGGTGCCGCCGGTGGAAGAAGGGGAGTCGGGTACCCCGAACCGGGGGCCCCTGACCGAGGAAGTGATCCAGCAGCGGATCCGGGAACTGGGGACCATCCTCCCCCAGGCCTCCGAGTCCCAGCTCCGGGCCCTGGCCACCGCCGACGACGATACGATCCGCCGCCTCGAATCGGAGACGGTGGCCCAGGCCCTCCGGCTCCTCAGCCGGGCGATCCGGCCCGATGAGGTGGAGGCGGTCCGGGCCCAGGTGCAGAACGCCTGGGTGCCCGAGGGGGTCGACAGCCCGGAGCTGATCTACCTCGCCCGGGACCTGGTCCGGGAGCGGATCCGGGCGAATCTGAAGGAGGATCAGGAGGCCACCGAGCGGGCCCGGGAGCAGGCCCGGCAGTCGGTGCCGCCGGTGATCGTCAAGCAGCGGCAGCGGATCGTCAGCAAGGGGGAGGTCATCACCCACGAGCAGTACCAGATGCTCCTGGACCTGGAGCTGGTCGGGCCCCGGGCCGACGCCCTCAAACTCTTCGGGGTGGCGCTCTTCTCCTACCTGGTGGTCGGCCTGATGGGCTACTACCTCTGGCGCTACCGGCCGGACCTCCTGGAGCGGGAGAACCGGATCCTGATCATCGGCCTGGTGGGGCTGGTCACCTGTTCCCTGGCGATCCTCACCCTGAACTTCTCCGGCTACCTGATGCCCTGGGCCGCGGGCACCATGCTCCTGGCCATCCTCATCGACACCCGGGTCGCCCTGGTGATGAGCCTGCTCTTCACCCTGATGGCCGGGGTGATCACCCAGGGCGAGCTCTCGGTCACCGCGGCCTCCGCGGTCGCCTCCTTCGTCGGCGTCTACTCCGTCCGCCGGGTGGAGGCCCGGGCCACCCTGATCCAGGCCGGGCTCTGGGTCGGGGCGGCGGTGGTGGTGACCATCCTCGCCCTGCACCTCATCGCCGGCGGGTCCCTCGTGGACCTCACCTTCTGGCGGGACGTGCTCCTGGTGATGGCCGGGGCCCTCTTCGCCGCGGTCCTCGCGGTGGGTTCCCTGCCGATCCTGGAGAGCCTCTTCGGGGTGCTCACCCCCATCAAGCTGCTGGAACTCGCCAACCCCAACCACCCGCTCCTGAAGCGGGTGCTGATGGAGGCGCCGGGCACCTACCACCACACCCTGATGGTGGCCAACCTCTGCGAGGCTGCCGCCGAGGCGGTGGGGGCCGACGCGATGCTCTGCCGGGTCGGGGCCTACTACCACGACATCGGCAAGGTGAAGCGGCCGCTCTTTTTCAGCGAGAACCAGTTCGGCGGGGAGAACCCCCACGACCGGCTGCCGCCTCACGTCTCGGCGATGATCATCGCCGCGCACGTCAAGGACGGGGTGGAACTGGCCCGGGAGTACCGGCTGCCGGAGGAGATCATCGACTTCATCCGCGAGCACCACGGGGACATGCTAATCTCGTACTTCTACCACAAGGCGACCCAGAACGGCACCGGGGAGCACGTCCTGGAGCAGGACTTCCGCTACGAGGGCCCCCGGCCCCGGCGGAAGGAGACCGCGATCTGCATGCTGGCCGACGGCTGCGAGGCCTCGGTGCGGGCCCTGCGCAGCCGGGGGCCCCTCAGCCGGGAGCAGATCGCGGCCCAGGTGGAGGAGATCGTCAACAGCCGGCTGGAGCAGGGGCAGCTGGCCAACTCGGACCTGACCCTCCGGGACCTGGAGATCATCAAGCGGACCTTCGTCCGGGTGCTGGAGGGGGTCCACCACGGCCGGGTCGAATACCCCAAGCTGGACTCGGCCGGCGTCGGCCACGCCGGGGCTACCCCCGGAGAGCCGCCGGCGCCCGCGGCCGGACAGGGAAAGGAGCCCCAGCGCGTTGGAGATTCTGATCAGTAACCGCCAGGAGCGAATTCCCTTCACGGCGGAACTGGAGGCCCTCGCCCGACAGGTGGCCCAGCGCACCCTGGAACGGGCCGCCGGCCACCTGGGGGACGCCGTGGAGCTTTCCATTACTTTTGTCGACGACGTGGAGATCCAGGCCCTCAACCGGGAGTACCGGGGCAAGGACCAGCCCACCGACGTCCTCTCCTTCGCCCTCCTGGAAGGGGAGGAACTGGCCCGGGCCGCGGGGGAGGGGGAGCCGCTGGCCCTGGGGGATGTGGTGGTCTCCCTGGAGCGGGCCCGGGCCCAGGCGGAGGAGTACGGCCACTCCTTCGAGCGGGAGGTGGGGTTCCTCATCTGCCACGGTATCCTGCACCTCTTGGGTTACGACCACCAGACCCCCGAGGAGGAGGCCCGGATGCAGGGCACGGCCGAGGAGATCCTCGCCGGGCTGGGCCTCAAGCGGTAGGCGGGTTCCCCGCCATGCTGGGCTCCCCGCCGTGCTGGGCTTCTCGCCATGCTGGGACGCACGGAGTTAGCGGGCCGGGGCTCCCGGCCCGTGTTCTTCGCCGCCAGGGGGGGACCTGAACCATGGAGCGCAGCCCCGGACAGGGGTCCCCGGGGGCGGGTGGACGGGCAACGAGCCGGTGGACGGTCCGGCGGACCCGGGGGGCGAACCGTTCCCTCCTCGAACGGGTGTGGAATGCCAGCCGGGGGATCCTGGCCGCCTACCGGGAGGAACCGAACCTGCGCTTTCACTGCCTCGCCGCCGGGGCCGCCCTGGTCCTGGCCCGGGCGGTGGGGCTGACCGGATTGCCTCTCCTATACCTGTGTGGCACCATTGCCTTTGTGGTGGCAGCAGAGTTGGTCAACACCGCCGTGGAGAGGGCCGTCAACCTGGCAGCGGGGGACCGGTACCACCCGCTGGCCGCGCTGGCCAAGGACGCGGCAGCCGGCGCTGTGCTGGTGGCTGCCCTGCACGCGGTAGCAGCCGGCTGGATCCTGTTTGTCGCGCCCAGGGGCCTCACTGGGCTCTGGACCGCGCTGGTCGACTACGGCGCCGGCCGCCCCCTGGAAGCGGCGGGTTTCCTGGGTGCGTTGGGGGGGGCCGCCGCGGTGTGCGCGC
>QGUP01000623.1 GCA_003242505.1 Bacillota bacterium | reverse complement strand
CGGGGGTCTGCCCCCGGCCCGGGTGGTGCGGTGGAGGTCCCCCCGCTCCAGGGTGGGGCGGCCGGGGCGGGGAGCGCCCCGGGCCCGCTCCAGGTACGTGCGGCGGATTCCCGCCACCACCGTCTCCGGCACCGCCAGGTGGGCGATGGGCTGGCCCGGCGCCACCGGGACCACCCCCCGGACCGGCCCGTACCGCACCGCGGGGGAAGGCCGGTCCCCCAGCCGGGCCGCGGTGGGCAGGGGGCCCCGGGGCACCCGGCGGATCCGCTTGCGGAACCGGAGCTTCACCTCCCGGAGGTGCCGGTCGAAGTACTCCGCCAGGGCGAGCCCCGCCGGGGTGAGCCGCACCGCCCGGCCGTCCCGGTAGATGAGCCCCTGGGTCTCCAGTTCCCGGAGGAGGTACGGGGCCTGCACACCGGTGGAGAGGCCGCCGGAACCCGGGCGCCCCGCCCGGAGCAGGTCCAGGGTCCGCTTCAGCTCGTCCGGGCTGCCGATCCGCCGGGAGAGGGCAAGGACCTCCTGAAGCCGCTCCTCGGCCGCTGCCGCCGGCACGGGCCAGGGGATCTCGGCGGGTGCCGGATCGGCCCCGGGCTCCCGGGCATTCCCCGGCTCCGATCCCCGGAGGGTCTCCCGGCCCTTCTTGGCACCGGGGCCGCTCCTGAGGGCGCCCCCGACCCCGGATCCCGCAGCCCCGGCATCCCGGGCCGCCGGGGAGACGCCGGACTCCCGGAGGAAGGAGTCGGAGACGTCCGTGTAGTCGCTCATGTCCAGGGGGACCGCCCCTCTGCCTCCCGGAGCTCCCCGGAGCCGGTCGATCCGCCGGATCTCCAGCCCCTGGGCCAGAACCTCCTCTTCCAGTGCGAGGATGAGGGGGTAGAGGAGCGGCAGCTCTCCGTCGCCGATCTCGGCGGCCAGGTGGATGTGGTTCCGGTGGGCCGCCCGGAGGCTGGGCCGGGTGCCGTAGGTCAGATCCCCGGTGACCCGGCCGCCCCCGGTGCTGGTCTGGACGTCCACGTAGTGGGCCAGGTCCGGCTGCCCGCACTGGCTGAGAACCCGCCGGACCGCCGCGGCCACCCGCCGGTGGTCCACCGGCCCTACCTGGTGGAAGAGGTCGATGTGCAGCACCCGGTCCCGGTCCCGGCGGCCGTAGAAGACCTGGCCGGCGTCCGCGTGGCCCAGGACCACCACCTCCTCCGGGGCGGCGGGATCCATCAGGTGGACCCGGCGGCTGACCACCGCCGCTTCCCCGAACCGCACCCCCTCCCCCCGGCGGAGGTGGGCGGCCACCTTCTCCACCCAGTCCAGGCCGGCCCCGGGACCTGGCCCCCCGCCCGGGCTCCCGTCGGGAGCAGCGCTGCGCCGGGCACTGCCCATGCCCCCATCCAGGCCGGTTATGGCCCGGGGTCTCCCCACGCTGCCATCCAGGCCGGTCATGGCCCGGGGTCACCCCCCAGGTCTGCCTGGGTGCGGACCAGCTCCCCGGGCCCCAGGGTCCCCAGGGGGCGGGCCGGGTG
>QGUP01000622.1 GCA_003242505.1 Bacillota bacterium | reverse complement strand
CCCTGGCGGTGTCCGGCCAGCCGGTCCGGGCCCTGGTGGCGGTCAGCCCCGGGGACCTGGGCGGCGGCACTTTTCAGGCCCTGGTTCCGGCGGAGTTGACCGTGATGGGCGTGACGGGCGTCCGACCCGCCCTGGGCGCGGGCGACGGTGGGCAGGGGGGATGAGGCGTGACCGGGGTGACGGCCAATGTTCGGGTGCGCTGGCGGCTCTGGCGGTGGGCCTGGCAGGTCCGGCTGGCTCGCCTCGGGGTGCGGCTGGGGCTGATGCCGCCGGAGGTCATCCACTACATCGGTTCCAGTGAAGCGCTGCCGCCCCCGCTCTCGGTCCAGGAGGAACTGGCCCTGCTGGACCGGCTGCAGTCTGGCGACGAATCGGTCAAGAACACCCTCATCGAGCGCAACCTGCGGCTGGTGGTCTACATCGCCCGGAAGTTCGACAACACCGGCATCTGGGTCGAAGACCTGGTCTCCATCGGCACCATCGGGCTCATCAAGGCGGTCAAGACCTTTGACCCCACCAAGCGGATCAAACTGGCCACCTATGCCTCCAAGTGCATCGAGAACGAGATCCTGATGTTCCTGCGCCGGACCAGCCGGCTCCGGTCGGAGGTCTCCTTCGACGAGCCCCTCAACAAGGACTGGGAGGGCAACGAACTGCTGCTCTCCGACGTGATAGGCACGGAGAACGACATCATCTACCGGGAACTGGAGGAGCAGGTGGAGCGGGCCCTGCTCCGGAAGGCCATGGCCCAGCTCACCGGCCGGGAGAAGCGGATCATGGAGTTGCGCTTTGGCCTCCGGGACGGCCGGGAGCGGACCCAGAAGGAGGTGGCGGACCTCCTGGGGATCTCCCAGTCCTACATCTCCCGGCTGGAGAAGCGGATCTTCAAGCGGCTGCGCCGGGAGATCGCCCGGATGGAATGAAGGCCGGCTTGGGAACCCCTGGACAGAAGGGCCGCAAGGGGCATCTTGCCAGGACCACTGGACGGATCCCGCAGCCACGGGGCTGCGGGATTGGTTTTTCTTCCCTGTTTTTCCTCCTTGGTTCCTGGTGGGCTGCCCCGGGGGCCAGGCCGCAATGGGTCCAAAGTCTCATTCTGCGAATGAAACAGGAGACCAAAGGTCGGCGTCTAATGGTGATGATAAGGATGGTATATACAGGAATTGTGCCCGCCGGGGCCGGGAGCGGGGCCCGGCGGAAGGGAGGATGCGAGGTTGTCCGGTCGGAGCCTGCGCCTCTTGGTCTGGACCGTCATCCTCAACCTGGTGCTCACTGCGGCTGCGCCCCAGGCCCAGGCCGACGCGGGCGGCCAACCCGTTGCCCAGGCCGCCGTGGGCGGCCAACCCGTCGCCCAGGCCGCCGTGGGCCAACCCCTCGCCCAGGCCGGCGGGGGCGGCCAACCGCTGACCCAGGCCGCGGTGAGGGGCCAGCCCCTCACCCTGGAGCAGGCCGTCACGCTGCTGCAGCAGCGGGGCGTGGTCCAACCGGGGGCCATGCCCTCCCTGCGGCTGGGC
>QGUP01000168.1 GCA_003242505.1 Bacillota bacterium | reverse complement strand
CCGGCGCATCAACCGTGGGTCAAAGGGCCGCTCCAGCACCTCTTCCTGGCGAAAGTCCTGGCTCAACGCGTGCGCCTCCTCGGTTTCCTCAGTCTGGAACTCGGCCCGGTCCGGCCGGGGAGCGGGATGGGACCGGCCGGGGGCTCAGGCTTCGGCGGCGATGGCCGCCTCCAGTTGCTGAAGCTGGTAGAGCTGCCAGTAGAGTCCCCGCCGCTCCAGCAGCTCCTCGTGCCGCCCCTGCTCCACCACCCGGCCCTGGTCCAGGACCAGGATGTGGTCGGCGTGGGCCACCGCCGCCACCCGGTGGCTGATGATGATGGTGGTCCGGCCGGCCATGACCCCTTTCAGTTCCTGGAGGAGCCGGGCCTCGGTGGCCGCGTCCACCGCGGAGAGGCAGTCGTCCAGGATCAGGATGGGCGCCTGGCGCATCAGGGCCCGGGCGATGCCCACCCGCTGCCGCTGGCCGCCGGAGAGGGTGATGCCTCGCTCGCCCAGCAGGGTGTCGTAGCCCCGGGGGAAGCTCATGATGTCGCTGTCGACCTGGGCCAGGGCCGCGGCGGCCCGGATTTCCTCCAGGCTGTGCTCCTGGGCGTCAAAGGCGATGTTCTCCGCGATGGTCATGGAAAAAAGGAAGGCTTCCTGCGGGACGTAGGCGATGGCCTGGCGCAGGTCCCGGAGCCGGACGGTGCAGATGTCCCTTCCGTCAATGAAGACCGTCCCCGGTGGCGGGTCCCACAGCCGCACCAGCAGATTGGCCAGGGTGCTCTTGCCGCTCCCGGTGCGGCCGATGATCCCCAGGATCTCCCCGGGCCGGATGTGGAAGCTGACCCCCTCCAGGGCCGGCGGCAGGTTGGGCCGGTACCGGAAGGTGAGGTTCCGGACCTCGATCTCCCCCCGGACCTGGGGCAGGGGCTGGGCGTCGGGGGCGTCGGCCACCGTCGGGGCCTCCTGGAAGATCTCCCGGAGCCGGCGGACCGCTGCCGTGCCCCGCTGGATGATGTTGATGACGAAGCCGAAGGCGAGCATCGGCCAGACCATCATCCCGAGGTAGCTGTTGAAGGCCACCAGGTCCCCGAGGCTGACCCGGCCCGCCAGAACGAGGGTGCTGCCGTAACCCAGGATGACGAAGAAGCCCAGGCCGGCCAGGAGGCTGATGAGGGGGTCGATGAGGGCGTGGACCCGGGCCATTCGCAGGTATGTCTCCTGGTAGCGCCGGTTCTCCCGGGTGAACCGGTCGATCTGGGCCTCCTCCTGGGCAAAGGCCTTCACCACCCGGATGCCGGCGGCGTTCTCCTGGACCACCTCCGAGAGGTCGCCGAAGACCTCCTGCACCCGGCGGTGCCGCTCGTGCATCACCCGGCCGAACCAGAGGGCAAAGAGGGCGAGGAGCGGCAGGGGCGAGAGCCCGAGGAGCACCAGCCGCCAGTCCACCTGGGCCAGCATCACTACCAGGGTGGCGGTGGAGAGGAGGATGGCGTCCGCGCCCATCAGCACCCCTTCGCCCGAGGCGGAGCGGACCGCCTGGACGTCGTTGGTGGCCAGGGCCATCAGGTCGCCGGTCTTGTGCCGGTGGTAGAACTCCGGGGTCAGCTTCTGCAGGTGGGCAAAGAGCCGGCGGCGCAGGTCGTACTCCACCCGCCGGGCGGAGCCGAAGACCAGTTGCCGCCAGACCCACCGCAGCCCTGCGATGGCCACCGCGAGGACCGCGATCCACCCGGCGTACCGCCCGATCCCGGCGAGGTCCAGCCGGCCGGCCTCCAGGTCGTCGGCCACCCGGCCGAGCAGCTGGGGAATGATCAGTTGCAGGAGGTCGGTGAGAAGCAGGGCAGCGATACCGCCCAGGTACCGCCACCGGTATGGAGCCATCAGGCTGAGGAGCTCGCGCAGATCCCTTGACATGGATACCTCCAGGAGGAACAGGTGGGAATGGATGGGAGGGAGAGGGCCAGAAAGACCAGACAAATATAGTGACGCCCGGCAGCCGGCTGGAGTTCCGGCTGAACCAAAGGGGATAGTATGGTGTTGCGCCGGTCCTGGCCCAAATGGTATAGTGTAGAGACCCGGCGATCCTGGCCCAAATGGTGTATAATGGTCTATGAGAACAGCACCGGGAGGTCGCCATGGAGGTCATCAAGATTACCCCCCGTGGGTACTGCCACGGGGTGGTCGATGCCATCCAGATGGCCAAACAGGTCGCGCGGGATCCGAACGTCCCCCGGCCTATCTACATTCTAGGTCAAATCGTTCACAATCGCCATGTTGTCGAGGAGATGTCCCGGCTGGGGATCATCACCCTGGACGGGGAGAGCCGGCTGGCGCTCCTGGAGAAGATCGAGCCGCCGGCCACGGTGATTTTCACCGCCCACGGCGTCTCTCCTCAGGTGCGGATTCGAGCGAAAGAAAAGGGGCTCCACGTGGTGGACGCCACCTGCCCGGACGTCACCCGGACCCACGAACTGATCCGGGAACTGGCGGCTCAAGGGTACGAAATTTTTTACATTGGCAAGCGGAACCACCCGGAGCCCGAGGGGGCCCTCGGGGTGGCGCCGGGCAAGGTCCACCTGATCGAGACCCCGGAGGACCTGGACCGGGTGCGTCCCAGCACCGACAAGCTGGCGGTCACCACCCAGACCACCATGTCCATCTGGGATACCCAGCACCTGATTGAACTCATCCGGCAGCGGTATCCCCAGGTGCTGGTCTACAACGAGATCTGCCTGGCGACCCAGCTCCGGCAGGAGGCGGTGGCCAAGCAGGCTCCCGCGGCCGACCTGGTCATCGTGGTGGGGGATTCCCGGAGCAACAACTCCAAGCGGCTGGTGCAGGTGGCCCGGGAGATTGCCGGCCGGGAGGCCTACCTGGTGGACAGCGTCGCCGACATCAAGCTCGAGTGGCTGCGGGGCAAGAAGCGGGTCGCGGTCACTTCCGGCGCTTCCACCCCTACCACCATCACCCGGGAAGTGATCCGCTTCCTCGAGGAACTCAACCTGGAGGTGGAAGAGACCACCGGCGCGGCGGAAACCGGCGCCGGTGAGGCTGGCGGCAGCAGCGAAACGGAACCGGTCGTCGGGTAGGCAGCGGTTGGGGAGTGGCACCGTCGCGGAAGGGTGAGGGACGTGCGGGTACTCTTGGCAGACGACCACACCATGTTCCGGAAAGGGGTCCAGGCGGCCCTCTCCGGAGCCCCGGAGATCACCATCGTGGCGGAAGCGGCCGACGGCCAGGAGGCGGTGGATCTGGCGGTGCGCCATCGGCCCGACCTGGTGCTGATGGACATCAACATGCCGGTGATGAACGGTGTGGCGGCCACCCGCTGGATCAAGCAGCGGGTGCCCGAGACCCGGATCGTCATGCTGACGGTCTCCGACACGGACCGGGACCTCTTCGAGGCCATCAAGGCCGGGGCGGACGGGTACCTCCTCAAGAACCTGGGGCCCGAGGAACTGGTCGCGGCGGTCCGGGCGGCGGCGGCCGGCGAGGCGCCCATCAGCCCGCTGATGGCGGCCAAGATGTTGAAGGAGTTCCGGGAGGGCCGGGTCGGCTCGGTCCCGGCAGAGGCCCACCCGCTTACCCCCCGGGAGCTGGAGGTGCTGCAACTCGCGAGCCAGGGACTGACCTACAAGGAGATCGCGGCCCGGCTCTACGTGGCGGAAAGCACGGTGAAGAACCACATGCGGCACATCATGGAGAAACTCCACCTCCGGAACCGGTCCGAGGCCATCCGGTTCGCCTTCCGGGAAGGGCTGGTCTCTGAGGTGGACGACCGGAACCGATAGCGGCCTGAGCCCCGGGGGAAGCCCCGGGGCGATTTCGTTGCTTTCTTCCGTCCCTTGCGGCCTGGCCAGAGGCGGGCCGCCGGCCCAGGTGCGGGTCAGTCGTCTTGAGGACCAGGTACTTGCAGCTGGTATTAGTACTTGGTATCATAAGTCTCGGGGTCACCCGCCGGCGTCGGCCGGGCAAGGGGAAAACCCGTTGCCGAGAGCACGCGTCGCGGACCGTCTACGAAGCACCGATCGTCGCCAGTCTACGGGTTGCCGGCAGTCCATGAAGAGAGGGGTTGACGCCATGTCCGGAAACGGGCGCCGGCTGGATGCGATCGAGGTGGACTGGGAGCACGTGGTGCCCCTGGCGGACGTCCAGGAGGCCCGGATCTCCCTGGCAGAAGAACTCGCCGCCTACTACCACGCGCCGGTGGACGAACTGACCGACCTGGACGTGGCCCGGTACCTGGTCCGGGTCCAGGGGCTCCGGTATCTGCGCCCCGGCCTGTCGGTCTGGTAGGGTCGGGCCCTTTCCCTCCGCTGCCCCTGCGGCGGTCCCTCGGCCGCTGCGGGGCGCTGCTGTTTTCCCGGGTGTGATAAAATGCCTATTGATCAGACTGGGGTGCTGGCGCGCTCCTGGCCGGTGGGGCGGCCGACGGGACAGGAGGGGCGGGGGATGATCCGCTGTGCGCTTTGCGGCCGACCTGCCGGCGACGACCCCGAGGCCCTGGCCAGGGAGCGGGAGGCCCAGGCCCGGGCCAAGGAGGCCGGAGTCCCGGCCCGGGTGGTCTGGATCTGCCCGACCTGCGGGGGCCGGGTCCGGCGGGAGGCCGAGGAACAGGGCCATGGTCTGACCGGGAAGAATCGGCCGCCGCTGTGAGCCCCTGGGGCCAGGGGAGCGGCGAGGAAGAGGTGAGGTGACATGGGCGACCGGACCGCCGTGGCGGGGCCGCTCCTTACCCGCGAGCAGATGGAACGGTACAGCCGCCACATCCTCCTCCGGGAAGTGGGGGTGGAGGGGCAGCGGCGGCTGCTGGACAGCCGGGTGCTGGTCATCGGGGCCGGGGGACTGGGCTCCCCCGCGGCCCTCTACCTGGCTGCCGCCGGGGTGGGCACCCTGGGCATCGTCGATGCCGACGTGGTGGACCTCTCCAATCTCCAGCGGCAGATCCTCCACAACACGGCGGACGTGGGCCGGCCCAAGACCGAGTCGGCCCGGGAGCGGCTCCTTGCCCTCAACCCGGACGTCCGGGTGATCCCATATCAGACGGTGCTGACTGCGGCCAATGCCCTGGAGATCATCCGGGATTACGACGTGGTGGTCAACGGGTGCGACAACTTTGCCACCCGGTATCTGGTCAACGACGCCTGCGTCCTCCTGGGCAAGCCCCTGGTGGACGCCTCGATCCTGGCCTGGGAGGCCCAGGCGGCGGTCTACGTGCCCGGCAAGGGCTGCTACCGGTGCCTCTACCCCGCGCCGCCGCCTCCGGGCACCGTGCCCTCCTGCTCG
>QGUP01000167.1 GCA_003242505.1 Bacillota bacterium | reverse complement strand
CGATAAAGCCGTGGGGGAGCACCCGGGGGCGGCCCAGGCCGCCCCCGGGTCGCGTCGGTCTCCACCTTCTTTTCGCTGGCAAAAGGTTTCCAGACCCGCAAGGCCGAACTTCCGGAGGGCGCGCCAACCGAAGGACATGGCCGGGCGCGAACCGTTGGCGTGCCACTCGGAGTCTTCTCTCTTGGATGTTGTTCCCGGGTCCCGTGACCCGTTCGACCCGCAACCCCTTCAGGACTGATCAGCGGTGGGGGGAGATGGAAAGATGCGCGACGCAGCGGTACAGCAGGACGGTCGGGCCGGAGGGCCTTGGTCCCGTCTGGTCCGGGTGCTCACCTCCCCCGGGAAGGCCATGGCGGAGGTGGCGGAGGACCCGGCGGTGCTGGCGCCGTACCTGACCTGGATGCTGGTGTCGACCGCGGTCATGCTCCTGGTCTTCCTGCTCAAGCGGGAAGAGTTTGTGGCTGCGGCAATCCGGCAACTCGAGGACCGGTTCGCGGCCATGGGCGTGCCGGAGGAACAGCTCGAGGTGGCCAAGGCGTCGGTGCCGGCCAACCTGATGGTCGGCGCCCTGGCGGGGGGGCTTATCAGCCCCTGGCTGGGCGGCCTCTACTACGCTCTGGTCATGCTGCTCTTCGGCAGCTTCACCGGCCAGGCCGGCAAGTTCAAACAGTACTTGAGCGTCGCCGGCTACGCGGCGATGCCGGTGGTCGTCGGGTCGGTGCTGCGGGTGCCCCTGATGATGGCGGCCACCTCCCAGGAGGCGGCGCTGCAGGCCGGCTACCACCTGGGCGGCCTGGTCCCCGGCGCCAGCGGGGCCCTGGCCGGGTTTCTGATGACCTTTGACCTCTTCGGCATCTGGAGCCTCATTCTGGTCGTGCTCGGCTACGCGGCGATCCACCGGATGCCACCGGCCCGGGCGGCCTGGGTTGGCGTCTTCTTCTTCGTGGTGCGGGCCCTGGGCGCCGCCGGGTCGATGGCCCTGAGCACCAGCTTGATGGGGCTGGGGGGTTAGGTGTTGGCACCGAAGCAGAAGTGGCTCATCGGCGCAGGGATCGCGGTGCTGGTTCTGGTGCTGGGATGGGTGAATTACCGGAAACTGTCCGGCGCTGCAGGCGACGCGGTGGCGGTCCGGACCCAGGTGCTGGAGCCCCAGGACCTGCAGGTGACGGTGCTGGCCCCCGCGACCCTGGCGGTCGCGAAGGAGTATGAAATCCGGTCCCTCATCCAGGCTTCCTCCATCTCCCTGGCCGTCGAGGTCGGCGACCGGGTCCGGGCCGGACAGGTGCTGGCCCGGGCCGACACCTGGGAACTGGACCTGGCGGTGGCCCAGGCGGAGTCCAACTTCCTGAGCGCCCGGGCTCAACTGGAGGAACTCCGGCGCAAGGCCGAGCTGGGCCCGGAGCAGGCCCGGCAGCAGGTGGCGGCCGCTGAGGTGGCCCTGGAGCAGGCCCAGGCCCATCTGGCCCAGGTGGAGGCCACCCTGGCGACCCAGCGGCAGGCCGCCCAGGCCCGGCTGGCCCAGGCCCGGTCCGCCCTGGAGCAGGCCCGGGCGGGGCTCAGCCGGGGGCAGGTGACCCCGGAGGAACTGGAGGCGGCCCTTCACCAGGTCCGGTCCGCGGAGGCGGAACTGGCCGCCCTCGACCCCGAGGGGTCGCCCCAGATTCAGGAGGCCCGGCTGCAGGTGCGGAGCGCGGAGATGCGCCTGGCCGAGGCCCGCCTCGCCGCCCGCTCCGCGGAGGTGCTGCCGGACCAGATCCATGCCGCCGAGGCTCAGTTCGCCGCCGCCGAGGCAGCCCTCCGGAAAGCCAAGGAGGACCGGGGGAAGGCGGAGTTCCGCAGCCCCGCGGACGGCACGGTGCTCCGGGTCGAGGTCAAGGACGGCCAGCCCATCACCCCTGGCACCCTCATCGCCGTGGTGGCGCCGACCGAGAAGCTGAAGGCCCTGGTCCGGGTGGACGAGATGGAGATCGGCAAGGTGCAGGTGGGTCAGAAGGCGATCCTCACCACCCCGGCCTACCCGGAGGAGCGGTTCGAGGGGGTTGTCGTCCGGATCGACCCCCAGGGGGTGCGGAGCGAGACCGGCACCAGCACCGTCTACCCGGTAGAGGTGGAGGTGGAAGCCCGGGGGAAGCTCCGGCCCAACATGAACGTGGACGCCGAGATCATCGCCGACACCCGCACCGGCGTCCTGGCCCTCCCCCTGGAGGCGCTGCTCTCGGAAGGTGAGGACCGGTGGTACGTCTGGGTGGTCCGGGACGGCAAGGCGACCCGGGTCGAGGTCCGCCCCGGCCTGAGGACCCGGACCCAGGTGGAGATCACCGAGGGGCTCCAGCCGGGGGACGAGGTGGTGGTCGGCCCCCTCAGCGCTCTCCGCAACCTGAGGGAGGGGCAGCGGGTCCGCGGGGAGGCGAAGGCCGAATGACCGCACCCCTCATCCGCCTCGAAGGCGTGGAGAAGGTCTACCGCTCCGGGTCCATCGCGGTCCACGCCCTCCGGGGGATCGACCTGGAGGTCTACCCGGGGGAGTTTGTGGCCATCATGGGCCCCTCCGGGTCGGGCAAGTCCACCCTGATGAACATCATCGGCTGCCTCGACCGGCCCACCGCCGGGGCCTACTACCTGGCAGGCCGGCGGGTGAGCGACCTGACCGAGGATGAACTGGCCTACGTCCGGAACCGGCAGATCGGCTTTGTCTTCCAGACCTTCAACCTGCTGCCCCGGATGACCGCGGCCCGGAACGTGGAGCAGCCCCTGATCTACGCCGGGGTGGGGCCGGCGGAGCGCCGGCGCCGGGCCCTGGTGGCCCTGGAGCGGGTCGGTCTGGGCGACCGGGCCCACCACAAGCCCAACGAGCTCTCCGGCGGCCAGCGGCAGCGGGTGGCCATCGCCCGGGCCCTGGTGAACGAGCCCTCCATCATCCTGGCCGACGAGCCCACGGGGAACCTGGACTCCCGGTCCGGCGAGGAGATCATGGCCCTCCTCCAGCAGCTCAACGATGAGGGGGTGACCATCCTCCTGGTCACCCACGAGCCGGACATCGCCGCCCACGCCAGGCGGGTGGTGACCGTCCGGGACGGCCGGATCACCGGCGACCGGCCGGTGACGGAGCGGCTCCTGGCCCGGGAGGTCCTGGCGAACATGGCCCCGGGGGGCGAGCTGCGCTGGGAGGACCGCCCCGCCGCCGGAGGTGAGCCGGCGTGAACCTGTGGGAGAACCTGCGGCTGGCCTGGGAAGCCCTGATGAGCAACCGGCTCCGGGCGGCCCTGACCATGCTCGGGATCATCATCGGGGTCGGGTCGGTCATCGCCATCATCGCCATCGGCCGGGGCACCCGGGCGGCGGTCATCGGCGAGATCCAGTCCCTGGGCGGCAATCTCATCTCCATCTTCCCCATGCAGCCTTCGGGCTCCGAGGGCCGCTTCGAGATGCTCAACGAGGATGACCTGGACCGGCTCCCCCTGGTGGTGCCGGAGATCCGGGAGGTCATGACCCAGGACCTGCTCCGCACCGAGGTCCGGCACGGGGCCAAGCGGCGGCGGGCCGACCTGGTGGGGCTTTCCGCCGGCTACGCGGAGGCCTACCGGATGACCATCAGCCCCGGCCGGTGGTTCACCCGGGAGGAGGACGCCGCCGGCGCCCGGGTGGCGGTGATCGGCAGCAAGGTCGCCGAGGACCTCTTCGGCAGCGAGGATCCCATCGGCAAGGCGATCTACGCCGCCGGGTACCCCTTTACGGTCATTGGCGTCGTCCAGCCGGACACCGGCCTCCTGGCCCGGGCCTTCGGGGGCTTTGGCCTGGAGCAGATGGTGATGGCGCCGGGCACGACGGTCCGGCGGATCACCGGCACCCGGGACATCTTCACCGTCGACGTGGTGGTGAAGGACGGCGCCGACCTGGACCAGGTGGTGCAGGACATCAAGGCCTACCTCAAGGCGGCCCACCCCAACGGGGAGTTCGGGGTGCTCTCCACCCAGCAGATCACCCAGGCCCTGAGCAGCGTCACCGGCATCCTCACCGGGGTGATCGGGGCCATCGCGGCCATCTCCCTGGTGGTGGGCGGGGTCGGGATCATGAACATCATGCTGGTCTCGGTGACGGAACGGACCCGGGAGATCGGGGTGCGGAAGGCCATCGGCGCCCGCCGGTCCGACATCCTCTGGCAGTTCCTCATCGAGGCCGTGGTGATCTCGGTCTCCGGGGGGCTCATCGGCACCGCCCTGGCCCAGGTGCCCGTCTGGCTGGTGGGCCGGGCCCTGGACATCCCCCTCTCCATCACCTGGGATGCGGTGGCCCTGGCGGTGGGCTTCTCGGTGCTGGTCGGGGTGATCTTCGGGGTCTACCCCGCCAGCAAGGCGGCGGCCCTCGATCCCATCGAGGCCCTGCGGTACGAGTGATCAGCGGAACTCCAACCACGTGGAGGGATGGACCTTGCAGCGGCATCGTGCTGCCCTGGCCGCGGCCCTGGCGGCGGTCCTTGCCCTGGGGACGGCTCCGGGCGCCCTGGCCGCACAGGCGCCGGCCCCCGCGGCGCCCCTCACCTACCCGGGTGCGCAGGCGGTGCCCCGGGCCGTGCTCGGCCAGGTGGTCGACACCGACGGACAGCCCCTCCCGGGCGCGGAGGTGGAGCTCTTCCGGTACACGGCCGGTCGGGTGGCGGTGGCCACCGCGGACGGCGAGGGGTATTTCCGGTTCTCTGACCTTACGGACGGAGTCTACTGGCTCCGGGCCTGGGCCCCGGGCCACACCGCCGGGGAGGTGCCCTACGTCCCCGGCACCCAGGAGCCCTTTGTCACCCTGACCCTCGCGCCCCTGGAGGCGGTAGTGGCGGGCCGGGTGCTGGACGCCCGCACCGGCCAGCCCGTGCCGGAGGCGGAGGTGACCCTGATCCAGACCGGCGTCGGGGCCGTGGCGGCCGGGACGACCCGTGCCGACGGCCACTTCGCCCTCTCCGGCCCCGGCGGCGAGGGGTACGCCCTGGCGGTCCGGGCCCGGGGGTACCAGCCGAGGCTTGTGGACCTGGGGGCCCTGGCCGGGGGGAAGGAGACCGGGGTGACGGTCGCCCTCGAGCCGGCCACCGCCCGGGTGGGCGGCACGGTGGTCACCACCGTGGGGGGCGTGCCCCTCGCCTCGGCCCGGGTCCGGGTGCTCCGGGCGGGCTTCGGGGTGGTGGCCGAGGCCTTCACGGGCCCGGACGGGTCCTTTGACCGGGGGGTGCCGGCCTCCACCGGGGGGGGGGAAACCTACCAGGGAGAAGGGGGGGCCCCCCAGCAACGGGGGCCCCCCCCAAACCCCTCCCGCCCCCG
>QGUP01000621.1 GCA_003242505.1 Bacillota bacterium | reverse complement strand
GTGTGGTGGAGGATGTCCGCCAGGGTGACGGGGACCGTCGAGTCGTATCCCAGCAATGCCATGCCGACGGAATCCCCCACCAGCAGGATGTCCACCCCGGCCTCGTCCAGCAGCCGGGCCGTGGGGTAGTCGTAGGCCGTGAGCATGGCGATCCGCTGGCCCTCCCGCTTCATCCGCTGTACCGTGGCCACGGTGACCCGCTCGCCCATCGCCCGCGCCTCCCTATCGATCGCAAAGACTCGGTCGACAAGACTCCTGCGGTCGAAAAGACTCCCCGGTCCGGACCCCCAAGCCCAGAGACACAACAAGCCCTCCGCCCCGACGGGGTGGGCGGAGGGCACACGCCCGGCCATGCGCCGTGAGCCCCTTCCGTCTCGGCCCCGGTGGGGTCCAAGCTTGAGGGTCCGGTTCCCTTTTTCCCTGTGCACCCGCAGGCCTTCCGCACCCGCAGGTGTGGCAAGCCGCCTGTTTGGGCGGAGTCGCCTGTCGCACCCTTTGTCCTCCGGGGCTGGGGCCCGCCGGCCCCCACCCCGGCCCGGTGCGGCTCCCCCGGGGGATGCCGCCCGGTTCCCTTCCACTCTACCATGCGGTCGGTTCCCTGACAAGGTCGGGCCCGGGCCCCCGGCGCAGGGCGCCGGCGGTTTCCGTCCCCTTGCCGGCGGCTGGCGACCCTTTGCCGCCGGTCGGTTGATCCGCCGGGCCCGGTGGCGTACCATATTGGGTATGGTTCAGCGAGGGAGAGGTTCAGGTTTCATGGCAGAGACCGAGGCTGCAAAGGTTACCTTCAAGGACCTGGGAATTTCCGACCGGGTGCTCCGGGCCCTGGAGGACATGGGCTTCGAGGAGCCCTCGCCCATCCAGGCCCGGGCGATCCCGCTGCTCCTGGCCGGCCACGACGTGATCGGCCAGGCCCAGACCGGTACCGGCAAGACGGCCGCCTTCGGCGTGCCCATCGTCGAGCGCCTCGACCCGAAGGTGCGGGGGGTGCAGGCCCTGGTCCTCACCCCGACCCGGGAACTGGCGATCCAGGTGGCGGAGGAGATCGGCCGGATCGGCAAGTACAGCCGGATCCGGGTGGTGCCCATCTACGGCGGCCAGAACATCGAGCGGCAGATCCGGTTGCTGCGGATGGGGACCGACGTGGTGGTGGGGACCCCCGGCCGGATCATGGACCACATGCGCCGGGGGACCCTGAAGCTCGACCGGGTCCGGATCCTCGTCCTCGATGAAGCCGACGAGATGCTGGACATGGGCTTCATCGACGACATCGAGTGGATCATCCAGAACCTGCCCGCCGAGCGGCAGACGGCCCTCTTCTCCGCCACGATGCCCGACGAGATCAAGGCGCTGGCGACCCGGTACATGCGGTCCCCCCAGCACGTGGCGGTCAACCCCGCCCAGCTCACGGTGCCCCAGATCGAGCAGTACTTCTACGAGGTCGGGCCGCCCCTGAAGGCCGGGGCCCTCTGCCGGACCCTGGAACCGGAAAACGGGGGGGGGGGGATAATTTTTTCGCACCCCAAAAGGGG
>QGUP01000620.1 GCA_003242505.1 Bacillota bacterium | reverse complement strand
CGGTCCGATCGCTGACGAACCAGCAGTTGACCGGGTATAGCCCCCGCTGCTCCACCTGCCAGACCCCGGGGAGCCAGTCGAGCCGGAGGACCCGGACGGTGCCGCCGGCCATGGCCTTACCGCCTCTCGGCCGCCCAGGCCAGCCCCAGCCGCTCCAGGGTGGCCGGGGTCGGCACGCCGGTCTCCGGGTCCCAGCCCATCAGTTCGTAGTAGTACCGGACCGCCCGGGCAAACCCCTCGGGGTCCAGGGCCTTGCCCGTGCGGGAGGCCGGCAGCTCCTCGAAGAACCGGGCCGGGAGCCGGTCGTCCGCCGCGGTGAAGCCCTGGCGCAGGTTGATCAGCCGGCTGAGGGTATTGGCCCGCTCCCCCACCCGCAGAAGCTCCCAGTGGTCAAAGTCTTCCCACCCGGTGACCGCCCGGACCAGGGCCGCCTGCTGCTCCGGGGAGTAAGGCAGGAAGTGGCACATCACCATGGAGTCCTGGGCGTGGCGGAAGTTGACGTGGTAGTAGAAGAGCCGCATCTTCTCCTCGGCAAAGCCGTGGATCTCCTGCAGGCCAAAGCTCCCCCAGGTCTGGGCGTGCTCCCAGCTCCGGCTCCGGGTGGCGTAGGCGGTGTCGTGCATGTTGTGCATGTGGTCCGCGCCGGTGGGGCTGACAGCATAGCCCACCCCCAGGGCGTGCTTCACCCGGGGTTCGTGCATCGGGATCTCCTGCCCCTTGACGTGGAGGGCAAAGGCCTCCGCCTCCGGCCCCAGCTCCCGGGCCGCCCGGGCCACCCCCTCCGCCAACAGGTCCCCGAGCCCCCGGCGGAAGGCGATGGCCTCCACCAGGGCCAGCATCGTCTCGGCGTTGCCCCAGCTGAGGTCCAGGCCGCCGGCCCGGTCCGGGCCCAGGAGCCCCCGCTCCGCGGCCTCCATGGCGAAGGCGATGACCGCCCCGGTGCTGATGCTGTCCAGGCCGTAGGCGGCGGTGAGCTCGTTGGCCTTGGCCAGGGCGTAGAGATCGCTCACCCCGCAGAGGTTCCCCAGGGCGGAGAGGGACTCGTACTCGGGGCCGCCGTAGCGCCGGTCGACCCGGTAGGGAGTCTCCAGCTCCACCACCCGCTTGCACCGGACCGCACAGGCGGCGCAGGTATCCCGCTTCACCAGGATGGTATCCCGCATCCGCTCGCCGGAGTACTCCTCCGCCCGGTCCCAGGAGCCCGCCCGGAAGTTCCGGACCGGCAGGCCGCCGGAGCCGTTCAGGCTGAGGATGCCGCCGGCGGTGCCCAGGTCGTGGAGGCCCTTCACCAGGTTCAGGTTCTGGCCCATCCACTTCTGGATGGCCGCCACCCCGGTGGGGTCCGCCACCTCCATCCGGCCGCCGGCACCCACGGGGGCCAGGGCGGCGATCCCCTTCAGGTTTTTGGCCCCCATCACCGCGCCCATGCCGGTCCGCCCCGCGAAGTGGCTCCGGTCCTGGACCACGCAGGCAAAGCGGACCCGGTTCTCCCCCGCCGGGCCGATGAGGGCCGTCCGTACCCGCTCGGAG
>QGUP01000166.1 GCA_003242505.1 Bacillota bacterium | reverse complement strand
CCTTCTGCAACACCAGCACTCGGCGAAGTTCCGTCTGTGACAAGGTCACTCGCTCCTGCTTCATAGGTGACATTTTCACTGACGAGTTCTAGGGTGACAATATCACAGACGGATCACACCTAGAGCCGGGACCCTCTTGACGGCGCTGGGCAGGCCGTGCTATGCTGAATCAGTCAACTGGATAATCGGCCTCCAAATGCCAAGCAGAAGCCACCGCGCTTCTCACCATACGGCACAGCCAGTATGGTCCGTGACGAGGCAGCAGAGGCGGGGCCCGGCCGGGCCACCCCCGCGGTGGGGCTGTTCAGGCCGGTGCCGCTGTACCGGCTGGGGTAGCGCGCGGGTGGCACTGCCACCCGCTTTCATCATGTTGTTGGACCTGCCTGGCGGGCCGGGCTCTGCCCGGTGCCCGAGGCACACTACCTGGGAGGTGTAAGGTTATCAGCAGGGATCAGCAGCTCCGGGTCAACGAGCAGATTCGGGCCCGGGAGGTCCGTGTGATCTCGGAGACCGGCGAGCAGATCGGCATCCTCCCCTTGCGGGAGGCCCTGCGCATCGCTGCCGATCGCGGCCTCGACCTGGTGGAGGTGGCGCCCCAGGCGAGACCCCCCGTTTGCCGCCTGATGGACTACGGCAAGTACAAGTACGAGCAGTCCAAGCGGGAACGGGAGGCCCGGAAGAAGCAGAAGGTCATCGACATCAAGGAGATCAAGATGCGCCCGAACATCGAGGACCACGACTTCGAGGTGCGGGTGCGCAACGCCGAGCGCTTCCTCCGGGACGGGGACAAGGTGAAGGCCACCATCATGTTCCGTGGCCGGGAGATTGTCCACGCGGATCTGGGGAAGGCTGTGCTCGACCGGTTGTTGGAGCGAGTCAAGGACCTCTGCGTTGTGGAACGGCCCGCCAAGGTGGAAGGCCGCAACATGATCATGATCCTTGCCCCCAAGCCTGGTCTGGCGGAGCGGGAGAAGCAGGAGCCTGCCCAGTCCGAAGCGCAGGCGGAGTAGACCATTAAGGAGGAAGCGACTCATGCCCAAGATGAAGACCCATCGGGGCGCCGCCAAGCGGTTCAAGGTCACGGCGACCGGCCGTCTGAAGCGGCAGAAGGGCTACCACAGCCATCTGGCGACCCACAAGACCCGCAAGCGCAAGCGGCAGTTGCGGCAGCCGACCCTGGTCAGCGAGGCCATGGAGAAGAGCATGAAGCGGCTCCTGCCGTACCACTAATTGAGCGGATGGTCCTAGCGGAGGAGGAATTCCCATGGCTCGTGTGAAGACCGGCAAGATCACCCGGCGCCGGCACAAGAAGATCCTCAAGCTGGCGAAGGGATACTATTCGGGTCGGCGCAAGCTCTTCCGGATCGCCAACGAGGCAGTGCTCCACGCCCTGGATTACGCCCGGCGGGACCGCCGGCAGAACAAGCGGAACTTCCGGCGGCTCTGGATCGCCCGGATCAACGCGGCGGCCCGGCTCCACGGCATCTCCTACAGCCGGCTGATGAACGGCCTGAAGAAGGCGGGGATCGCCATCAACCGGAAGATGCTGGCGGATCTCGCCGTGCGGGATGCGGAAGGGTTCCAGCAGCTGGTGGAAAAGGCGAAGGCGGCTCTGTAAGGTTCCCGACGGTACCCGGCCGGGAGACTGGCCGGGTCTTTTCACTTCGGCGGTCGCCGCGAGGCTGGGGCCGGGGAGATAAGGCCCCCCTGGGTGGCGGGCTGTTTTCGTGGAGGGATGGGCGTGGCCCCCCGGTTCTTCGTCGTCATCGGCCTGGGCCGGTTCGGCACCGCGGTGGCCCGGACCCTGGTCGCCGAAGGGCAGACGGTGCTGGCCCTGGATCAGGACATGGCCCGGGTCCAGGAGCTCTCCCACGTGCTGCCCCGGGTGGCCCGGTGCGATGCCACGGACATCGAGGCCCTCCGGGTGCTGGGGGTCCCCGGGGCCGACACCGCGGTGGTGGCGGTTGGCGACAGCGTGGAAGCCAGCGTCCTCGCAACGGTCAACCTGAAGGAACTCGGGGTGCGCCGGGTGGTGGCCAAGGCGACCTCGGAGGCCCATGGGAAGGCCCTGGAGCGCTGCGGGGCGGACCGGGTGGTCTACCCCCAGCGGGACATGGGCATCCGGGTCGCCCACAACCTGGTCTCCGCCAACGTGCAGGACTACGTGCGGCTCTCGGACTCCCACTCCATGGTGGAGATGGTCGCCTCCCCGGGCATGGTGGGCAGGTCCCTGGCGGAACTGGCCCTGGGCCGGCGGTACGGGGTGAACGTCGTGGCCATCCGTAGGGGCCAGCGGGTGATCGTCAGCCCCCGGGCCGAGGAGGTCATCCGGGAGGGCGATGTGCTGGTGCTGATCGGTTCGGACGAGGGCATCCGGGAGATGGAGGAGGCGTCCTAGCATGGCGACCACCCCTGGGGGCCGGGGCCGGCCGGGCTTCTTCCGGGCCCTCAGCGGACGGGCCCGGGGCGGGTTCAGCCCCGCCCAGACCATGGTGCTGGGCTTTGCCGGCCTCATCCTCGTGGGCACCTGCCTCCTGGCCCTGCCCGTGGCCTCCGCCACCGGCAAGAGCATCGGCCTCCTCGACGCCTTCTTCACCGCGACCTCCGCGGCTTGCGTTACCGGCCTCCAGGTCCGGGACACCGCCACCACCTTCTCGCCCTTCGGCCAGGCGGTGATCCTCCTCCTGGTCCAGGCCGGCGGCCTGGGCACCACCATCCTCGCCACCCTGGTGGCCCTGGTCCTGGGCAAGCGCATCTCCCTCCGGGAGCGGCTGGCCCTGAGCGAGACCCTGGGCACCCACGGGCCCTCCGGGGTCGTCCGGCTGGTCCGGGAGATCCTGGTCCTCACGGTGGTGGCCGAGGCGGCCGGGGCGCTCCTGCTCTTTGCCCGGTTCGCACTGGAGTACCCCCCCGGCCGGGCGGCCTGGCTGGCGGTCTTCCACGCGGTCAGCGCCTACAACAACGCCGGCTTCGACCTTTTCTCCGTCAGCCTCCGGGGCCATGCCACCGACGGGTTCGTCCTCCTGGTGATCGCCGGCCTCATCATCCTGGGCGGCATCGGCTACATCGTGGTCCTGGACGCCCGCCGGGCGGGGCTCCGGTGGCAGGCGTACAGCCTCCACAGCCGGATCGCCCTGGCCACCACCCTGGGACTCCTGGTCCTGGGGACGGCGCTCATCGCGGCCCTGGAGTGGCACAACCCCCGGACCCTGGGGGCGCTGCCCCCGGCCTACCGGCCGCTGGCGGCCTTCTTCACCGCGGTCTCCCCCCGGACCGCCGGATTTGAGGTGGTCCCCACCGGCGCCCTGACGGAGGCGAGCCTGCTCCTGACCGTGGCTCTGATGTACATCGGCGCGTCCCCCGGCGGCACCGGCGGCGGCATCAAGACCACCACCTTCGTCACTCTGGTCCTCGCGCTCCGGGCGGCAGTCCGGGGCGAGGAGGCGGTGGTGGTGGCCGGCCGGCACCTGCCCGAGGATCAGGTGCGCAAGGCGTGGGTCATCGCCACCATCGCTGCCGGGTGGATTCTCGGGCTGACGGGGGTCCTGCTGGTGACCGAGGCCGGCCGCCGGCTGACGGAAGTGCTCTTCGAGGTGGTCTCCGCCTTCGGCACCGTGGGGCTGACCACGGGCCTCACCCCCCAGCTCAGCCCGGTGGGGCGGGTGCTCATCGCCCTGATGATGTACTCGGGCCGGGTGGGCCCCCTCACCCTGGCGGTGGCCCTGGCGGAGCGGCGGCGCCCCCGGCCGCCCATCCAGTTCCCTGAGGAACGGGTGATGATCGGGTGAAACTCTTTGCGGTGATCGGCCTGGGCCGCTTTGGCTCCAGCGTGGCCCGGACCCTGGAGTCCCTGGGCCACCAGGTTCTGGGCATCGACCGGGACCCGGCCCGGGTCGCGCGGATGCGCCATGAGCTCACCGACGTGCGGCAGATGGACGCCACCGATGAGGAGCACCTGCGGGAACTCGGGGTGGCCAACTTCGACGCGGTGGTGGTGGCCATCGGCCACGACCTGGCGGCCAGCGTCCTCTGCACCCTGCTGCTCAAGGAACTCGGGGCCGGCTGGGTGGTGGCCAAGGCCTCCAGCCCCGTCCACGCCAAGCTGCTGGCCAAGGTCGGCGCCGACAAGGTGATCCAGCCCGAGTGGGAGATGGGCTGCCGGGTGGCCCAGCACCTCCTGAGCGGCGCGGCCCTGGACTCCCTGGAGCTCGGCCCCGACTACCGGGTCCTGGAGGTGGCGGCCGCCCCGGTGATGTTCGGCCGTTCCCTCCGGGACCTGAACCTCCGGGCCCGGCTGGGGCTGAACGTCATGGCCATCAAGCGGGGCGAGGACGTCATCGTCAATCCCGGCCCCGATGACGTGATCCAGGCCGGCGACTTCCTGGTGGTCATGGGGGACGCGGGGAGCCTCCGGCGCCTCAACGAGATGGAAGGAGACTGAAGGAGAGGGGCAGGGAGCAGCCATGGCCCGGATCTCGAGCCCCCGGAACGCGCTGGTGCGGCTGGTGCGGTCCCTGAACACCGACCGGCGGGAGCGGGAGACGAGGGGAGAGGCGGTCATCGAGGGCATCCGGCTGACCGAGGAGGCCCTGGCGGCGGGGCTCTCCCTCTCCTTTTTCTTCTACACCGCCGGCCTGCTGGAGAAGGAGCGGGGGCGGCGGCTGGTGGAGCGGCTGGCCGCGGCGGGAGTGCAGGGGTTTGAGGTGACCGAGGAGGTCCTGGAGCGGGCCGCGGATACCGAGACCCCCCAGGGGATCCTGGCGGTCTGCGCCATCCCCCGGCACCAGCCCGAGGACCTGCCCCCGGGGCTGGTGGTGGTGGCCGACGGGATCCAGGACCCGGGGAACCTCGGCACCCTGGTCCGGGCGGCGGAGGCCCTGGGCGGGGCCGGGGTGGCCGTCGGCGGCCAGACGGTGGACCCCTGGTCCCCCAAGGTGGTCCGGGCGAGCATGGGCTCCCTATTCCGGCTGCCGGTGGTGACGGCCAGGGCGACGGGCCCCCTCCTGGAGGCCCTGGCCGGCCGGGGCTTCCGGGTGGTGACCGCGGACCCCGGCGGCCGGCGGCTGCCCTGGGAGGTGGACTGGTCCGGGCCCGTGGCCCTGGTCATCGGCTCCGAGGCCGCCGGCCCTTCTCCGGCGGCCCGGGCCCTGGCCGCGGAGACGGTCCGGATCCCGATGGTGGGCCCCACCGAGAGCCTGAACGCCGGGGTGGCCGGGTGCCTCCTGCTTTACGAGGCCCTCCGGCAACGGCAGGCGCCGGGCGGGAGGCCGGTGCAGTAGCGGCAGGCGCCGGGCGGGAGGCCGGGGGGGCAGCGGCACGCGCCGGGCGCCTGCCGCTACTGCAC